>CAZVPY010000023.1:0-15949 GCA_964629135.1 uncultured Thermotogaceae bacterium
ATCTATACATCGCTTTGTCAATTAAGCCCATCTTCCGTATCTGTTAATTAATGGTAACGCCACTAAGTTTGCCTTAGTTTCATCTGGGGTAGATATTTTACCTTATAGTCTTGTTGATGAAAAAGAAAAACTGTATAATATAAGAAAATTAATGCGAATTGCTTAAAAAGAGCCGAAAGTGAGTGATATTTATTAAAAAGAATTTCCTGTTTCTGTTTAGTTTTTTAATAGCATTTGTACTGTATGCTTCTGAAGGAACTTATATCTTTGATCATATTACAAGAAAAGAGGGCCTTTCTAATTCTTCCATTTCGTCAATTGTACAAGACAAAGATGGATTTATGTGGTTTGGAACACAAGGTGGGTTGAACAGGTATGATGGGAAAAATGTCAAATTGTATGAACATAACCCTTACGATGAAAATTCTTTGCCTCATAGATTGATTCAAACGATGTTTCTGGATTATGAAAAGAATATTCTCTGGATTGGCACTTACAATGGGCTTGCTCGGTTTGATATTTATAAAGAAGAATTCAAGCATTATCCCCATATACCAAAAGATAAGTTTAGTTTAAGTAATGAGGTTGTCACTGCCATCACAACGGACAATGAAGATAATGTATGGATTGGCACTTTGAACGGGTTGAATGTTTTAGACCCTGAAACAGGAGAGATCAAGCATTATTTTCATGATTCTGATAATCCCCTTTCACTTTCCAACGACACAGTAAGGTCCATTTTGAAAGATTCAGAGGGTAGAATCTGGGTTGGAACCTATCATGGTTTGAACCTATACCATCCTGAACGGGATGATTTTACGCGATTTACTCCTGAAAATTACGATAATCTAAAAAGTCCCTACATCATGTCGCTTTCAGAAGATGAACAGGGTCACATATGGATTGGTAATTGGGGAGAGGGGATTGTAGAGTTTCTTCCTGAAGAAGGTGTTTTTAAGGATTCAATTGTTACAGATGATAACAGGATTTATGTGATAAATGCCAAAGATAATGGACGGATTTGGGCCGGGACATGGGGGGGCGGCTTATACGAATACGTTATAGAAAAAAAGGAATTAAACAAGTACGTTTATGATCAAAATAACTTGGGAAGCATCAGTCATGATGTGGTCTACTCCATTTTTTTGGATAATTCTGATTTATTGTGGATAGGTACCAATGGAAATGGCCTTAATAAACTAAACAAAGACAAGATTGATTATCGGCGTTTTTCCTACGACCCTCAAAGTGATGTCAGTCTTTCTCACGGAAAAGTCAGCTCCATTATTGAAGATTATCAAGGGGATTTGTGGTTTGGTATTTACGATGGGGGTTTGAATCGTTATAATCCTAAAGAAGATAAAATGACGGTTTATCAGAATAATCCTAACAACAAAAACTCTTTAAGTAATGATATTGTGACTTTTGTTTTTGAAGATAGTCATAACAACATTTGGGTGGGAACCAATGAAGGATTAAATCTTTATCGGAGCGAGACGGATGATTTTGTTCACTTTTTACCTGATGGAACTAAAAACAATCCCAGTGGTTCCATTCCTTATGCTATGGCAGAAGATGATCAAGGCAATCTTTGGATAGGCTATTATAAAAACGGTGTTGATAAATGGGATAGAGAAAGCGAACAATTCCACAATTACAAAATGAATGCAGAAGATCCTAACAGTATTAGTGATAATTTGGTTTATTGGATCCTTCAAGATCGCGATGGAGATATCTGGATTGGAACTAATAATGGTTTAAACCGTTTTAATAGAAATAATGAACAATTTGAAAGTTTTTATAACGATCGCGATAATATTAACTCGTTGAGCAATAATACAGCGAGGATGTTGATGGAAGATTCAAAAGGCAGGATCTGGATTGGTACCACAAGTGGTGGGGTCAATGTGTATGATAAAGAAAAAGAGATCTTTTTACATTACAACAGGAATAATGGCCTATCAGATAATGCAATTTTATCCATTCTTGAAGATGATAAAGGAGATATCTGGGTAGGCACTTCCTATGGTATTAATATCATCGATCCGGAAACAGAAGTTATTACACTGATTTCAGAAGAAGATGGACTCTGGGGGATGGAGTTTAACACAGGACATTTGAAAACGAGTGGTGGAGACCTTTTATTTGGATCTATGCATGGTGTTTATTCTTTCAGCTCATCACCGAATAAGGTCAATTTTTACAAACCCAAAATTCAAATTGTTGAAATCATGGTTATGAACGACCCTTTAAAATCCAACAGCCCCTATTATCTCTTAGAAGAGATTGATTTATCTTATAATGAAAATTTTCTTTCTTTTGAATTTATATCCATTGATTATCATGCCCCATCCAAAAATCAATATGCTTACAAGCTAAGCGGGGTCGACAACGATTGGGTCTACATTGGGACAAGGAACTATGTGAGTTATTCCAACCTATCTCCAGGTCAATACGAATTTCAAGTTAAGGCTTCAAACAGTGATGGTGTTTGGAATGAAACCCCAAAAGTACTGTCGATTCTGATCAACCCTCCACCCTGGAGAAGTTGGTGGGCCTATTTACTTTACATTGCCGCTATCGCTACAGTTATTTATTTTATTAAATTGGCTACGGATTTAAAGATAGAGAAGGAAAAGGCCGAGATATCCAATAAGGAGAAAACCGAATTCTTGGCCAATATGAGTCATGAGATCAGAACTCCGATGAACAGTATCATTGGTTTTAGTAAATTGTTGAAACAATCTCCTTTGAATGATACTCAGAAGCAATATCTGGAAAGTGTGAATTCTTCAGCTCAATCATTGTTGGGGATTATCAACGATATTTTAGACTTATCCAAAATTGAAGCCGGGAAATTGGAGCTTGAAATGATAAAAACAGATATTAATGAGATCATCAACAAATCAATTGAAATCATCAGATACCCTTCTTTTGAAAAAAATCTTGAGCTCCTTTTAGAAATCCAACCGGATATTCCCAAATTTTTGGTAACCGATCCCACCAGATTAAGACAAATTTTGGTCAATCTTATGGGAAATGCAGTAAAGTTTACTGAAAAAGGTGAAGTAAAACTAAAAGTGAATTTTGAAAAAATTGATGAAAAAAGAGGTAAATTTATCTTTTCAGTGTCAGATACAGGTATAGGTATTAGTAAAGAGCAGATGAAAAAGATCTTTAGTAACTTCTCTCAGGCAGACGTATCTATTACAAGGAAATTTGGTGGGTCAGGGTTAGGCCTTGCGATTTCAAACTTGCTGGTTCATAAATTAGGTGGAAAACTTGACCTCAACAGTACCCCTGAGGAAGGTTCAAAATTCTCTTTTACGCTAATTACCCAATACGATGGTTATAATTGGTTTAAAAAAGAAACGAAGCACGAATATTCTCATGCCGTTATCATTTCAACTCATTCTTCGGTGACAAATATTCTGACAATGACTTTAAATCATTTGGGAATTAGTTCTGATCAATTTGAGTCCGCAAAGGAAGCTTATAATGAATCTGAAAAATCCCATAAATACGATTTAATGATCATTGATTCAGACATGGGGGATGGGGATTTACTGGATACTTTTAAAACTATAAGGAAAAAAGAGGGTGAGTCAAACAAGAAAATAGAGATTATCCTTTTGCATTCTCCCAAAATAGCAGAAATTCAACAGGATGAATTAAATGCCGTTGTTTTGAAATGTTCATTACTGAAACCTCTCAATCAGAAGGATTTACATGAATGTTTTAAAGGTGAACGTCAAATCATTGCCAAAGAGCAAAAAGCAATAGAAAAATACACCTTCAATCGTCCTCCTCGTATATTGATTGCTGAGGATGTAGCTATGAATATGTTGTTGTTTAAAACGATCCTTTCCAAATATTTAGAGAATGTCAAAATATGGGAAGCTTCTAATGGGTATGAAGCATTAGAACTAGTTAAGAAAAACCGTTTTGATTTTGTACTGATGGACTTGAGAATGCCTGAAATGGATGGTATTGAAGCGACAAAAAAAATCAGAGAATTTGAGAAAGGGGCAGCTTACCACACCCCTATTGTGGCTTTAACAGCCAGTGCAATTCGCGAGGAGGAAATAAGAAGCATAAAGGCCGGCATGGATGAATTTTTATCGAAACCGGTTGATGAAACTAAATTAATCAATTGCTTCTTAAAATACTTTAAACCATTAAACAATCAAATTAATATAAAAACGAACGTAGAACAAATCTCAAATGAAGTTATTCACTTTAATAGAGAAAAATTATTAAGAAAGATCAGTCAGGATAAAGAGACTTTAAGAGAGATTCTAAAAACCGCTAAAATAGATTTTGAATCAAGGCTTTCTGTTTTGGGTCACGCTATAGGCGAGAATAAAAATCAAAATATTCAAAAAGAAGCGCATGCCATTAAAGGCTCAGCTTTTGAAGTTTGTCTCATGAAATTTGGAGAGATAGCAAAGTCAATTGAAACGAAATCAGAAAATATTGAGGAAGTCAAAGAAAATTATCAAAAACTCATAAGTGAATGGGAAATAGTAAAGGTGATCATTGAAGAGGAATTGAAATAGGCATCTGATTTATTCAGATGCCCCTTTTTAATCTTTTATTCAACTGTAACGCTTTTTGCCAAATTTCTAGGTTTATCCACATCCAAACCACGCATGTCGGCAATATGATAGGCAAAAAGTTGGATATAGGGAGCACATAAAAGCGGTAACAAATGATCGGAACAATGTGGGATATAAATGACATCATCTGAAAAGGTTTTTGCTTCATGGTTGTCGTTTGTTGTCAAAGAAATGCATCTGGCGTTTCTGGCTCTTGTTTCTATGACATTGCTTTTCATTTTTTGATAAAGATCATCCTTTGGAATAATAACGAATACAGGAAATTCACTATCGAGCAAGGCGATAGGTCCATGTTTCAATTCTCCACCCGCATAACAGGTGGCGTTGATGTAAGAGATTTCTTTTAGTTTTAATGCCCCTTCCATGGCGGTGGGGTAATTTCCCTTCCTGCCAATATACATGAAGTGAAGAAAATGGGCGTATTTTTTTGCGATTTCTCTTATTTCATCACTTTGCTTTAAGGCATTTTCGTACAGCTGATGCATATTCTCAAGGTCTTTGAAAAATGCCTTCTCCAATTCACAACCCTTTGCCTGACAAATAGTTGCCCCCAACAAATAGAGAACAATCAACTGTCCCACATAAGCCTTGGTGGAAGCCACTCCGATTTCAGGTCCTGCATTGATAAAAAGTGTCTTTTCCGCTTCACGTGTTATGGTTGATCCCACAACATTTGATATGGCAAGGGTTTTTCCTCCAAGTCGTTTTACAAGGCGAAGACTTTCCAAAGTATCCAATGTTTCACCGGATTGCGAAATAAAAACGAACAGTGTTTCATCATCATATTCCCATTGTCTCATGTATCTGAACTCAGAAGAAATTTCTACTTCAACGGAAATGGGCAGTAATTCGTTTAAGAAGTATTTGAAAACCATGCCAGAATGATAGCTGGTTCCCGCAGCGATAACCTTTACGGTCTTTACCTTTTTTAGCAAGTCCTTCCATTCAAAGATTTCATCCAAATGGATTCTGTCCTCCGAGATTCTTCCTGTTAATGCCTTTTTGATGACATCCGGTTCTTCGGTGATTTCCTTTTCCATAAAGAATTTATACCCGGATTTTTCAGCAGCGGTTTCTTCCCAATCAATTTTTTGTGGACTCTTTTGCTGCCGTTTTCCATAGTAATCTTCAAATCGAACTTCATTTAGATTAATCTCAATGATATCACCGTCATCTACAAAATACATTTCCTTTGTATATTTCAAAATGGGTGTGATATCTGAAGCGATAATTCCGCCACCATCAGTTTTTCCTACAATTAACGGACTACCTTCTCTCGCTGCAACTAATTTATCAGGCTCATCAGCTGAAACAACACCAATTGCAAATGCACCTCGCAACCTTTTGATGGCTTTCTTCACGGCATCAAAAATATCTCCCCCATAATATTCTTCAATCAAATGAGCGATAATTTCAGTATCTGTATCGGACTTAAAAAAATGACCGGAATCGATGAGTTGTTGTTTTAATTCGTTAAAGTTTTCGATGATACCGTTATGAACTACTGCAATTCTTCCGGTACAGTCTGTATGAGGATGGGCGTTAATATCGTTTGGATTACCGTGAGTTGCCCATCTGGTATGAGCGATACCCACGTTGATAAAAGTGGAAGTTCTATCTTCGTACATTTTTTCCAACATGGCAACCCTTCCGGATTGCTTTGCCACATCCACCCGTCCGTTTGAAACATAAGCGATACCTGCTGAATCATAGCCCCTATATTCAAGCTTTTTTAAACCATCAATTAATTCGCCCAATCGATGTTTTTTCCCCACAATACCAAATATTCCACACATAATATAATCCCCCCTAAATGTTTACTTTTATCTATTATAACACTTGTATTGAGGTATCTGTGAATGATATCATGGCTTTGATCAAGATTGTCCTGCAAAAAAAAGGCGGGTTTCCCCGCCTTTTTTTATGATAAACCTTTATTTAGACATCAATTGAGCTATTTCAACTAATTCAACAAAACTTTCTTTTAGAGATGCTCCTCCGACAAGTCCTCCGTCAATATCCTTTTGTGCCAATATGCCGGTGAAGTTGTCTGGTTTTATGCTTCCACCGTAAAGAATCCTGACTTCGTTAGCAACAGTTGGATCATACATCTTTGCCAATTCTTCTCTGATAAAGTGAATTGCCTCTTGTGCCTGTTGATTGGAAGCCACTTTTCCGGTTCCAATCGCCCAAACGGGTTCATAGGCCACGATTGTTTTCTTCATCTCATCCGGGCCAATATCTTTTAAACCCTCTTTAAGTTGTTTTTCCAAGACTTCAAAGGTTTTGCCTGATTCTCTTTCTTCCAATACTTCTCCAAGACAGAATATTGGGATTAATTGATGCTCCAGTGAAAATCTGACTTTTTGATTGATGAGTTCATTGCTTTCCTTGAATATGGCTCTTCTTTCACTGTGACCGATGATGGCATATTTAACTTTTAGATCGTTCAGCATGGTCGGTGAAATTTCTCCTGTAAAGGCTCCATTAACTTTAGGGTAGACATTCTGTGCTCCTACTTCAATTGTAGTACCGGTCAGTACATCCTGAACATCTGATAAGGCAACATAAGTAGGGCAAACAATGATTTCAACCTGATCCTTTTTTGGTGTGATGTGATTTAAGAGAATCCTGGCAAAGGCCATTGATTCACTGGGTGTTTTGTTCATCTTCCAATTACCGGCTACCACTACCTGTCGTTTTTTTTTGTCAGCCAGGCTGGATACACCGGGGAGCTCTTTTCCTTCCAGCATTTCAAGAGAAGCCCCACCACCTGTAGAAACATGGGTAACCTTATCCTTTAAACCGAATTTAGCAATGGCTGCTGCGCTGTCGCCGCCACCGATAACGGTTTTGGCATCCTTCATTTCCGCCAGTGTTTTTGCGATACTTTCAGTTCCTTTGGCAAAATCTTCTATTTCAAAGACACCCATAGGTCCGTTCCAAATAACTGTTTTGGCGTCTTTTAAAGCATCTTTAAACAACTTGATGGATGCTTCACCTATATCTAATCCCATCATTCCTTCGGGAACACCTTCTTGTGCACTTACCGTTTTTGTTTGAACACCTTTTTCCATCTTTTCGGCTACCAATGCGTCAACGGGAAGAATCAATTCTACTCCTTGTTTTTCTGCTCTTTCCATTAATTCTTTGGCCAGATCCACTTTGTCTTCTTCCACCAAAGATTTTCCGGTTTCATATCCCTTTGCCTTCCAGAAAGTAAACATCATGGCTCCACCAATGATGAGTTTATCTGCCTTGGTAATCAGATTTTCTATCACACCAATTTTATCGGAAACCTTTGCACCACCGAGGATGGCAACATATGGTTTTTCAGGGTTTTCAACAACATTTCCAAGAAACTCAATTTCTTTTTCCAATAAGAATCCGGAAACAGATACCAAATAATCGGCAACACCCACATTGGAAGCATGTGCCCTGTGAGCCGTTCCAAAAGCATCGTTAACGTGTACGTCACCCAAATCTGCCAGCTGTTTGGATAATTCAGGATCATTCTTTTTTTCACCTTTTTCAAATCGGGTGTTTTCAAGTAAGAGTACTTGTCCGTTCTGAAGCGCGTTGACAGTTTCATTAACGTTCTCCCCGATAAGATCTTCCGCAAAAATGACCTCCTGTCCCAAGAGTTCTGACAAACGATCAGCCACAGGTTTCAGAGAAAATTCAGGTTTTCTCTCTCCCTTTGGTCTGCCCAAGTGAGACATTAAGATAACCTTTGCCCCATGATCCATGGCGTATTGAATGGTGGGTATTGCGCCTCTGATTCTGTTGTCATCAGTTACTTCGTGTGTTTGTTTATCCAAAGGTACGTTAAAATCAACACGCATCAAACATCGTTTTCCATTAAGTTTTACATCTCTTATCGTCAATTTTTCCATAATGAACCTCCTTTTTTCTTTCTTTTATTGTAGAAAAGGCACAGGGAGCCTGTGCCTTAAAATGTTCTCTATTATTTGATTATCGTTCCTCTTTAAAGCATTTTTTCGAGCTTGTCTACCAAATTAACAACCATACAGCTATAGCCGTATTCATTGTCATACCAGCAGGCAACCTTTACCAAAGTGCCTTCTATGACTCTTGTCTGTCCTGCATCAAAGATACCGGCCGTTGTGGAACCGATAACATCGGAACTGACGATTTCTTCTTCCGTGTATTCAAGAACACCTTTCAATTCATTAGCAGCAGCTTCTTTGATAACGGCATTGACTTCTTCTACAGAAGTACCCTTTTTCAGGTTTATGGTCAGATCTGTAAAAGAACCGTCAACGACAGGAACTCTAACGGCGATTCCGTCCAGTTTTCCTTTAAGTTCAGGTAAAACAAGTCCTACAGCCTTTGCGGCTCCGGTTGTTGTAGGAATACTGTTAACCGCTGCAGCTCTCATTCTTCTGAAATCTTTTCCGGGAACATCCATGACTTCTTGTGTTGATGTATATGCATGAATCGTTGTGAGGAATCCGTTGATCACGCCAAATTTATCGTTTAATACTTTGATGGTTGGTGCAATTGAATTAGTTGTACAGGATGCATTTGATACAACCGTCATTTCCGGTTTAATGACATTATCATTCACACCAAGAACAACCGTGGCATCTACAGCACCTTTTGCAGGAGCGGTTATGATAACCTTCTTTGCGCCTGCGTCAAGATGACCCTGACATTGTTCCTTGTTTTTGAAAACACCTGTTGACTCTATTACGATGTCAATGTTATTTTCTTTGTGAGGAATTTCTGCCGGATTTTTGATTGCGGTAACTTTTATTTCCTTTCCATTCACTACAATCGCGCCATCTTTAGAATCTACAGTGCCGTTGAATCTACCATGTACAGAATCGTATTTAAGTAAATGAGCGAGTGTTTTTGCATCTGTTAAATCATTAATTGCTACGACATCGTAGCCGCCTCTTTTCATCATTTCTCTGAATACAAGTCTACCAATTCTTCCAAAACCATTAATTGCAATTTTTACGTTAGCCATTTACTAACACCTCCAGATATTGTTTGTGTAATTTTTCACAGGTATTATATCATAAAAAACAGAAATTAAAAACCAAGATCTCCCAATCCCAAGTTGCCACCAAGATCTCCCATATAGTCATCTTTCTTTTTTGCCACTTCTTCAATACCTTGATTGAATGCGGCGATAACCAAATCTTTAAAATCATCGGGTTCTTCAAGTAATTCTTCATCGAAATCAATAGCTGATACCGTATTGTCCCCTTTCATTTTTACCGTCAGAGCACCGCCTCCAACTGAAATTTCAAATTCCTGCTGTTTAAATTCGTCTTCTTTCTTTTGCAATTCTTCTTGAGCTTGCTGTGCCTTTTGTATCAATTGATTCATTTTAGGTTGTCCAGATGCGGAAGGCTTTCGAAAACTCTTACCACCGAAACTTCTCATTTTTTTAGCCAAATTAAGATCTCTCCTTTCTTTATGCTTGATTGTCTTTTATGATAATATCACTTTCAGGGAATAATTTTTTCAACTTATCGTAGATGCCTCTTACTTCTTGAGGTATCCTGTCTTGTTGCTCCTTTTCATTTTCTTGTTTTACTTGTTTTATTTGACGAAGTGGTTCATCTTTATCTTCAATGATTTCGAGTTTTTTTGAATGTTTGTTGAAGTATTCCCTCAATGTTTTCTCTTTCCGTTCAACAATATCATTTGAAAGAGGATATATGTTGTTTTTAAATATTTTAATAATATCCTCTGATGTTTCTTCGCTTTTTAAATATAATAAAGCCACATATAGATCAATATCAGATGATTTTATCTCTTTTAACAACTCACTGTTCAGCATGGTATCCTCTAATTCCGTGGTTATCTGTTTTGTATGAAGTGTTTCCTTTTCCTCGAGTGGCTGTGGAACAAGTGTTTCTTGACTTTGTTGTGTTTTGGTCACTTGTTTAGGTTGTTCTGTTTTTTGATTTTTTTCAATATCTTTACTTAAGGTATGAGTTTCAGCAAAACTCAGAAATTCAATCGCAAAGATGATATTTGGATTATCTGAATACTTAATTTGTTTAATCATCTCTGAAGACTTTTTCGCAATTCCCAAATTCAATTTTTGGAGAGAAAGTTCTTCTGTTTGAGATATATGCTGAAGGATATAGTCAATTAGCCCGTCTAAAAAGACTTCGAAATTGATTCCGTTGTTATATAAATTTTCAGTAAAGTCAATAATGTTTTGAGTCTGATTTTGTTGAATCATTTCTAACATCCGATGATATTGTTCTTCATCTACACCACCTAAAACCTGTAAAATGTCTTTTTTTTGAATAACTTCATCTTTTGAGAGGAATCTTAAGATTTGTTCGAGTAATACTATGGCATCTCTCATGCTTCCTTTAGCTCTTTTTGCTATGTATGAAAATACATCTTCTTCTAGGGTATATCCTTCCTTTTTACTAATCATTTGCAAATGGCTGAAAATTGTATTGACTGTCACATTTCTAAAAGGTATGATTTGACACCTTGAAATGATTGTTTCAGGGATTTTTTCAGGATTGGTAGTAGCTAATATAAAGACTGCATGATCAGGAGGTTCTTCCAGAGTTTTTAAGATGGCATTAAATGCTTCGTTAGTCAACATATGGACTTCATCAATAATGTAGACCTTAACTTTTCCCTGAGCGGGTTTGTATGCTACTCGATCTCGGATTGCTCGAAAATCATCGATACCCCTGTTCGATGCGGCATCCATTTCGATGACATCGATATGAGATCCTTCATTAATCGCGATACATTGATCACATTCGTTACAGGGTTCATTCTCTTTTGGATCAAGACAATTTAATCGTTTGGCGATGATTCTAGCTACGGTCGTTTTGCCCGTGCCTCTGGGACCTGCAAAAATGTAAGCGTGAGAATAACTATTGTCTATTAGCGATTTTGAAAAGAGGCGCTTAATATGCTCTTGACCAGCGAGTTCTGAAAATTGTCCCGGTCGATATTTTCTGTAAAGGGTTTGTTCCATACTTTCTCCTTCCTTTTTTTCGTATCATTATATCATGAGAAAAGAGTTATTCCTTCTTTATTGATATACAATAATAATTTATATGAAAGTAACCTTTAACCTCTTTGAGAAACGGCAAGGCCGGCAATAAAACCGGTAGAAAAGGCTAGTTGAATATTATAGCCTCCTGTATCCCCGTCTATATCAATCATTTCACCACAAAAGTAAAGTCTCTCAATTACCTTTGATTCCATCGTGGATAATTTCATTTCCTTCAAGTCTATACCGCCGGTAGTTACCATTGATTCATTGATTGAACCCATTTCTTGTATCGTTGTTGGATACTCAGCGAATATTTTTGAAAGCTTTTTTCTGTTTTCTGCTGATAGATTGGAAAGGGGAATGTCTTTTTCAATCTTAGCCATATTAAAGAAGGTGTTAACCATCCGTTTTGGAATTGTGTGATCTGTAAAGAAAGCAGCAAGGCTTTTTTTTCCATGTTCCTCTGAAGAATCGATCATGTTTTTTTCTAACATTTCTTTGTCCCGAAAAGGTGTAAAATTCAAAAATATTTTCATCCCTTTTTCAAAGTAGCGGGAATTATCCAGGATAAGGGGACCAGAAAATCCTCGGTGGGTGATCAATAATTCGCCTCTTGGATTCAATTGTTTCCCTTTTTTTGTTCTGAAAAGCAACCCAGCATTCTTGAAGGATATACCTGAAAGTTTAAAAATATCTGTATCTTGAGTTATGATGGGTGATAAACCTTTCTTCAATGGTACAATATGATGGTTTAATTTTGAAATAATCGAGAAAAAATGACCGTCAGAGCCGGTTTTAGGAAAAGTATATCCGCCTGTAGCACAAATAACGCTTTTGGCAGTATACTTTTGTTTTTCTGTTTTAACAAGAAAAATGTCATCATTTTTCTCAATAGCAATAACAGGATCATTTAAAATCAATTTCCCTCCAAAAGACTCATAAGATTGAACTAAGCAGTGAATCAAATCACCACTTTTCATGCTCTTAGGAAAATATTTCCCATCTTCTCTTCGGTGTATTTCTAATCCCATTTTGTGAAAAAATCTTATCAAATCTTCATTTGAGAATCTTTTGAGAATACGAGAAGCTATTTTTCCTTTTTCGCCGTAATGCAGAGAAAATGAAGCGATATCTCCATCATGTGTAAAATTACATTGACCGGTGCCGCTAATTGAAAGTTTTTTTGCAGGGTGAGTGTTCTTTTCAATTAATAATACTTTTTCACCTTTTATTGCAGCGGTTATAGCTGCCATCAATCCTGCTGGTCCTGCTCCTATAACAATAATCTTGTCCAAGTTCCCAACCCTTTTTGTAATATTTTTTGCCAGAAAATTATACATTATTTTTTTTCGAGAAAAGCGATTAAACAACTCCAAATATGTTATGGAAACAAGAAAGCGTATAAACATGCTATAATTTTAAGGGTGAAAATATGAGTGCTCAAAATGGTTTGCCAAGCAAGTCTGCAAAAGAAAAGGAAAAGGATAGTGATTCATTAAAATTAAGCCTTCACCGTACGGAGGCTTTATTCGATGGCATTTTAGCTATTGCAATGACTCTATTGGTACTGGATATCAAAATTCCCAATCCGGAAAGCATACTTACCTCATCGGACTTTTTGCAAACACTGGGAGAGATGCATTTAACCTTTATTAAATATTTCACCAGTTTTTTTATATTAGCATCTATCTGGATTGCAAATAACCGTGAAATACACTATCTTGACAAAACAGATAACACACACATGTGGTTGAATTTGTATTGTATGTTCTTTATCGTCTTGATTCCTTTTACAACATCCGTACAGGATGACTTATCTTCCATACCCTTGGCAATCGTATTATTTCATTTAAATATTTTCTTCGTAGAGTTGTTTATCTTGCTAAGGTGGCTTTATATTAAACACCATAAGCAGCTTTTAAAAGTTGATGTTGCTAAAGATAATCTGTTAAAAAAGCAAATTGACAAATCACTAACCTTAATGATCATTCCCTTAATAGCCCTTGCTTCAACTTTTGTTATCGATGAATACTCTAATCTGCTCTATTTTTTGTTCTTTATTGTAAAAAGGAAACGTTAAGATCACTGAATATTTCACAAAATTATTATCTGATGCTATTTATTCCTCTTGCGCCTTTTCGATTTTTTCCAAAAGGTATGGAACAAAATCTAATAAAACTTCAGCATCCGGTATATCTTCACCGTGTTTTTCTTTATAGTCTTCAACCATTTTTTTTAGTTTTTCGTTTGAGTCCAAAATTAATCTGGATTTTCCGGTGATCCGGCTGTATTTTTCCAATATTAATTCCATTTCTTCTTCGGTCAAGCGTTCTTCATTTTCATTCATGGAATCTCATAACCTCCTAAAAATCTTTATTCAGGTCGTTTTACACCTTTGAAGATAAAGTAAACACCAATTGCTATGAGAATGATTGAGAATATGTAGATAAAGAAATCAATATTCAACATGGTAATAATCAACGAAAACAAACCAACTCCTGTTAGTATTCCGACGGGAATCAACAAACCTTTGTTTCGTGACCCAAAAAGGTAGAATTGGAAAAGTCCAATAGCAGGCGCTAATATGAACACAGGCCATAAAAGCTCCATCAAGTGCCAACCCAAAAAAATATTGATATAAAAGAGAATGGAGATGGTTATTAGAATTCCTCCAGGGACAAGGATTCCTGCATCCCCTGAATGTTTGCCTTTTTTTGAAAAAAAGCTGTATTCAAAAGTTAGACCGGGAATCAATAAAAACAACGGCCAAAAATAATCCCAACTCAGTTCAATGGCATTTATTGCGGCCAATAATGCTACGACACCTAAAACTAAAAAAAGGATCCCATATATCAACTTTAATTTGTCCATTGTTTTTCCCCTCCAAATCACATTTCGATTTATTATAACACAGAAATACATGTTCTTAAGTTGTTTCACTTGTATAAAAACAAGAGAAAAATCAATCCCATGATATAATTCTTTTAGCTTAAGCTACTATTCAGGCTGTTTTATTGACTGTAAAACATAAGGGGGAGAGAGTATGAAAAAAGTTCTTCTTGTTTGTATGCTAATTGTCATTGCCACATTTTCACTTGCCAATTCCTTTAAAGGGTTTGTTTATTTGGATGAAAACAAAAATGGTGTTATGGATCAGAGCGAAATTGGAATTGAGAAGGTGGTCGTTTCGAATGGCTTGGACTGTGTTATAACAAACGATACCGGTTACTATGAATTGCCTTTGAGAGAAGATTGTGTGGTTTTTATAACCAAACCGAAAGGTTATATGACACCAATTAATGAATACAATATCCCACAGTTTTTTTATATTCATTATCCCAACGGCTCTCCTGAACTCAAACATCCCGGTATAAAACCAACTGGCGAAAAACCGGAGACGTTAAATTTTCCGCTTTATTCAGCCACAATAACTAATGACTTTGAAATCCTGGCTATTGGTGACCCTCAAACAAAAACAGCAGAACAAATAGATTATCTAAGAGATGATATTTATTGCAATCTTGTGAATTCGGATAAACAATTTTCAATAGTACTGGGCGATATCATGGATAATGACATTTCACTCTACCCTTATTACTTGGAAGTATGCAAAATGTCTAATATTCCTTTTTATCATGTACCCGGAAATCACGATTTGAATTTTGCCGCTGAATCGGATAAACATAGTCTTGATACGTATATCAGTTTCTTCGGCCCTCCATACTACTCTTTTGATTACGGAAAGGTGCATTTTATCGTCCTTGATAACGTAGAATACACCGGAAACAACTCTTATTTTGGCAATATAGGTGATCAACAACTCCAATGGTTAAAGAATAATTTGCAATATGTACCTCAAGATCACTTAATCGTTATTTCCATGCATATCCCGCTTTTTTCCAATGTTGATAATCCGGGAAAAGATCACACGAAAGACAGGAGTAAGTTGTACAAGATTTTAGAGGGCCGGGAAAAGATACTGGCTTTAGCCGGACATACCCATACCCTTGAGAATGTCTTCCTATGGGAAGAAGATGGATGGAAAGGGACGGAGCCTATCCACGTCATTATTGGCGGTGCTGCATGTGGATGCTGGTGGGGCGGACCTTTTGATGAACGGGGTCTTCCTTATGCTTTGCAAGGTGACGGCGTACCAAATGGCTATAATATTCTTGATTTTCAAGGCAATACCTATACTCATCTTTATAAATCTGCAAATTATGATGATGATTTTCAAGTGAGAATTTCTTCTCCTCGCGGTAATGTTAAACGGAAAATGGTTAAATACACCGATATCTATGCCAATGTCTTCAAC
>CAZVPY010000024.1:0-15769 GCA_964629135.1 uncultured Thermotogaceae bacterium
TTTATTTGCTTATATTATTACACGCTTACTTCTATAACCTTGACATCAATACCACCGACTCAACGTGGGCAGTATGGGGGAAATTATCCATCGGTTGTATGGTTTCAATCTCATAACCGGACTCAACCAATCTTGAGCAATCTCGTGCCAGGGTTCCCAAATCACAGGAGCAATAAACGATCTTTTTTGGCTGTATGTTAATGATTTTTTCCAGAGCAATTTTGTCAATACCGGCCCTTGGTGGATCGATGATTAAGGTGTCGGGTTTATCCTTTGGTTTAGAATACTGTACAAATTCTTCGACTGACTGTTCAACCACTTCTACATTTGTGATCTTATTCATAGAGCAATTTGAACGGGCAGCTTTTGCGGATTCCGGATGGGATTCAACTAGGATGACACGTTTGTACAAAGGAGACAGGTAAATGGAGAAAAAACCAACACCTCCGTAAAGATCCATTAGCACCTCTTCTTTGTCGGGCTGTGCCATTTCTTTTACGGTATTCAGGAAAGTTTTCAGCATCTTGTTGTTGGTTTGAAAGAAAGAAGTGGGTGGAATATTGTAGTCGAACCAGTCGATATGCTCTTTCAGGGTTCCACTGCCATAAAGAGTGGTGTATTCTCCTGAGAGCATGGATTTTTTTCTGGTATGGACGTTAATCAATGAGTCTAAAAATGGCAAATCTTCCTTCAACCTTGCTTTTAATTGTTTTGCTTGCCTGGTCATCTTCACTGATGTTATGATGATCAACATGAACTGTCCGGTGTATTCGGTTTTTCTAATAGAAATCCCCCGAAGAAAGCCGGTTCTTTTTCTGGTTTGGAATACATCATCGGGTCTGAAGATGTCGTTGAATATAGTCTGAACGGATCTTCGTATATGCTCAAATTGTGGGTCTACTACTTTGCACCCTATCGGTTCGACGATTCGATTGGTACCTTTGGTTCTTAATCCCAGTATAAGCTTTCCCTTTTGGAAACCGCAGGCATATGTCATTTTATTTCTGGTTTGATAGTGTGGCTGAGAAGGAAGAACCGATTGCAGTTTCTCTGATATATCCATGTTTCCCAATCGCATAAATTGTTCAGCGATGATATCTTTTTTAGATTGTAATTGGAAAGGGTAATCCAAATCCAGCCAGTCACATCCGCCACATTCATTAAAAACAGCGCATACCGATTGTTTTCTTTCAGGGATTTTGTATTTGTAGGAGTTGACTTGGCCAATGTTAAAATGTTTTTTTTCATTGACAATTTCTACATCAACGATTTCTCCAGGATAGGCATTCGAAACAAAAACGGGTTTCCCTGTTTCGTCATGTCCAAGTCCTTGGCCACCGTTCAAGAATTTTTCGATGATGATATCGTGTTTGATAGCGTCATCATTCATAGATTTGTCCTGAACCAGCCGATGATATCCTGCCTGAATTGTTCTCCGTGCTCCGGATCATAGATTGTTTCATGATAAGCTCCTGGGTATTTTGAAATGACCTTCTTTTCGCTGCCAATTCGGTCAAAGTATTCATCAATGTTATCAGGTGGAACCACATTGTCAGACATTCCTTTTAACAACAGAAGCGGTGTTTTAATTACTTCGGCTTTTTCATTGACCATTTTGACATTATTATGAATACTTAAGGCCAGTTTCAAACTTACTTTTGGGTGGACCAACTTGTCTTTTGAATAAGCAGCCACTTCTGAATGGTTTCTTGAGATATCTTCATGTTCTATGTTGTTGTCCAAAGTAACAAACGGCAACAATCTTGCCAAACCTGCATTTTTCTCCATCCGTTTTTCCGTTTCCTCATCCAAAATAATAGCCGGGGCGGATATGGCCGCACAGTAAAACTTGGAGGGGTTTTCCTGTAAATAGCGCAATCCAATCAAGCCTCCAAGACTGTGACCAAATAAAGCCATGGGAATATTTGAGTCATTAGCAGACATTTTGTGGATCATCATATCGATAATTTGAAAGGTATCCTCTATCGATGTATATCCCCTAATCCCTGCGCTTTTGCCATGTCCCAGATTATCAAATCCGTAAACATTCAAACGATGCTCGTTCATTTGTCTGGCAAATCGCTCATATCGATCAATATGTTCACCCAATCCATGAACAATCAACACAGATGCCAAAGGTTCGGGACAATCATAAGAAACCGTATAGATGGCTTTTCTTTTTAGTTTTATTTGTTCTGTTTTTTTCATTTCAAAACCCCTTTTGTAATGTCAATTTTTTTTCGGTTTTATGTGAGTCAATCATGAATGGTACCGATCAACTCCTTTATTATCTCATACATAAGGTGAATTAGTTTAGTTTATAGTTAAGATATGATTATATTTCGGTTAACAAATGCCGGAAAGTCTTTTATAAGTGTATAATATTACGGGGTATAATAGCAAGCTTTTCTTTCAATTGGAGTGATTTATGGTGAAGAAGATATTTTTTATCTTATTCCCGGTTATTGCAGCCATTGTTATCGCCCTTATTTCTTGTCAATTTATGGTATCCACTCCAGAATTGCCTGTATTGAAAACGCCTGGGGACAAGGCGGGGAATGTATCTTTAAAGCCATCTTTTGAGTGGGGTAAAGACACAAAGCATGAAGATACTTCCTATTCGTTGAATTTATACAGGATAACTGATGGGGGGACAGAATTAATATCGACAGTTGAAGATGTTGAGGGGACGCAATACAAAATTTCTCAGGAGCTTGAGCCTTATGAAAAATACGCTTGGGAAATTGTTTACGAAACAAAAAATAACAAGACCGGAAGTTCGGGTTTATATACTTTCACCACCAGAAAGCTGGTGAATCTTACTTTTTCAATACCTGATTCAAGCGTAAATGAAAATAATACCATCAATATCGACTTGAACCAATTTTTAGAGGATAAAGAAAATCGTCAAGTCAGTTTTGAGTTACTATCAGGACCTGGGCAAATTGTTGATGATGTCTACATTTATGAACCCGGATATGAAGATGCGGGGGCATATGTTGTTGAAATTACCGCAAAAGATCAATATCGTGAGACAAGCACAACGTTTGAATTATCTGTAAAAGATGTTTATCGACCGCCCGTTGTGAAGAATCTTCAAGAAACCTATCAGGTGGATCAGGGAGAACAAATTACCGTTGATCTTAAAAACAAAATCGAAAATCCCGATTCCAATCCCTTAAAATTTATACTTGCGCAAGGTCCCGGAGAAATTCGGGATGGCGTCTATTACCTTCAACCGGATTTTTCAGAAAAGGGAAGACAGCAGGTTAAAATTATTATCGAAGATCCGGCTACACAATTGGAGATGGACTTCCATGTGATAATCAATGCGGTAAATCGCAGTCCTTCATTTGGTATTATCCCCATGCAGAAAGAACAAGAGAATCAAAAGGTTGTTATTGATTTAAAAGAATACGTTACCGATCCCGATGGTGATTCTTTGACCTTCTTAAAAACGAGCGGACCCGGTAAAATTTCAGCTGATGGTCTGTTTACATGGCAACCAGATTATGATGCCGGCGGTGATTATACGGTTGATTTTAAAGTCAGTGACGGTGTAAACATCGTCAATGACGGTTTTCTGTTATCAGTTAAAAATGTGAACAGAAAACCGGTTGAAGAAAAGGATATGGAAAAGACAGTTTATGAATTGCAAGAAGGGGAACCATTTAGCATAGACCTTTCTCAACAATACACCGATCCGGATGATGACCTTTTGACTTTTAAACTGATTAAAGGGCCAGGTACTGTTAAGGACGGACAATACACTTACCTTCCGGATTTTGATGCGCAGGGGGAAAGTGAAATAGTCATTGAGATTAGTGATGGCAAAGATATTCTACTTAGCCGTTATATCTTTGATGTAGAAAATGTGAACAGAAAGCCTGATCTCAGTCTTGAAACAATTTCAAATAGCAATGCTTCGATAACAAGAGATGCTTTTAAGATCAAATGGGAATCAACAGATTTGGATGATGAAAAACTAACTTATAATATTTATTTTGGTGATAAGGGATCTCCAAATCTTGTTGCAACAAACATACAATCAACAAGCTGGTCACCATATGAAGCCGGCATCAAATTAAAACCTAATCAAGAATATTTTTGGCAAGTGGAAGTAGTGGATGAGTCTGGTTCAAAGACTATCTCCGATTTACAAACGGTTGTTTTGGAAAATAGCCCACCTAAAAAACCTTTGATTACGACTAAAGAACACCAAGAAAAGGCCATTGGGATGCCTTACAAGATTGAATGGGTAAGTTCTGATGACGATGATGCCTTGGGACATACGTATGACGTCTTTTGCGGCGAAAGTACGGATACATTGCAATTAATTGCAAGCGATATCAATCAAGAATCATTTACATTAGATAATCTTCAGCAGGGCGAACAATATTTTATAAAAATAAAAGTAAAAGATCCTCATGGTGCAACCAACGAATCAGATGTCATTTCATTAACTGTTAAATTGCCGCCTGAACCGCCTGATTCGATACCGCAAGAATATTACGAAGAACCACTGCCTGCTACAAACGTTGTACTCAAGTGGAATATTCCGGTGGATAAAGAAAAAGAGGATGAATTAGTAACTTATGATATCTATTTGGGAACTTCAAAAGACACATTAAAGATGTTAGTGCAAGATGCAACTGAAACAACTTATAAAGCTCAAGGATTAACGGGGGGGACAAATTATTATTGGCAGGTTATTGTAAAGGACGAATACGGAGAAAAGGTGTCCGGACCGGTTTGGGATTTTGAAACAGACTTTGGAGCAGGTTCTCAACTGTGGTCTTATTCAGTGAAATACGATATTCGTTCTAGTCCCGCGGTTTCAGATGATGGCATCATCTACTTCGGATCGGATGATGATCACCTACATGCCATAAACAGAGAAGGCAAACTGGTCTGGAAATTTGACTGTGGCAATATCATCTATCCCAGTCCTACGATAGGGTCTGATGGAAGGGTGTATATTGCAGCTGGTCATAAGTACATTTACGCTGTTGATCAAAATGGCACTCAGATTTGGAGAAAAGAGATTAGTTCAGGATGCTATTCCAGTCCTGCAGTAGACCATAATGGAATTGTGTATATCGGAGATTCTGCCGGTATATTACATGCGATTTCACCATCCGGAGAAACACTGTGGACTTATAAGGTGGCAGACGAAATACGTTCCAGTCCTTCTGTGGGAAAATCCGGAACGATTTATTTCGGATCAGATGATCAGTCTATTTACGCCTTGAACAATGACGGGAGCTTAAAATGGACCTATGAAACGGATGGGTTTGTTCGTTCCAGTCCTGCTCTTGACGAGGAGGAAAGGGTTTATGTGGGGTCTTTTGACGGTAAACTCTATGTGCTAAACAAAAACGGTGCCTTGATCTGGGAATATGATACCGGGTCACAGTTACGCTCAAGTCCGTCGATTTATCACGATGGTACCGTTTATATCGGTGCCTTTGACGGTAAATTGTATGCTATTGACCACCTGGGGAAGAAAAAATGGTCATATGCAGTTGAAGAAGGCCCGTTCTGGTCATCCAGCCCGGCCATTGGAGAAGACGGGACGATCTACATAGGAACATGGGAAAAGCAGATTCTGGCCATTGATGGCAAAGGAAAACTCAAGTGGCGACTGGAGACCGATGACTATATCAAATCTAGTCCGGTTATCGATGAAAATGGGGCATTGTATATCGGGACATACGGTGCTCAACTGCTGTCAATTGCAACGGACAGTAAAGGACTTTCAACAGATTCTCCATGGCCCATGTTCAGAAAAGACGCGAAACACACAGCCTGCCAATAATAATGAATCCAATCAAAAGTTAAAGGTGGACGATTCTGTCTGCCTTTTTTTCTTATCGGAGTGATCGTATGCTTGAAGTGAATCAGTTAAAGAAATATTATGGAAAAAATAGGGGAATCGAACAGGTTAGCTTCAACATTTCAAAAGGTGAAGTATACGGACTAATCGGGCCGAATGGTTCCGGGAAAACAACGACTATCAGAATCATACTGGGTCTTTTAACCGCTGATACAGGTGAAATTCATTTAGAAGGAAAGGAGCTGCCAAAATACCTGAATAGTATGAGGCATAGAATCGGATATTTACCGGGTGAGATTAACCTTTATCCTCAGATGTGGGTTTACAGATTTTTGAAATACAACAGTCATTTTTACAAGACCTACGATAAAAAATATGAAGATGAATTATGTAGTGATTTAGGCTTAGATAAAAGGAAACGTTTTAAAGAGCTCTCAATGGGTAATCGAAAAAAGGTTGGAATCATTCAGGCCTTAGTTCATAAGCCGGATATACTAATTCTTGATGAACCCACAAATGGGCTGGATCCCCTTCTTCAGAAGAATCTTTATACTTTAGTGGAGAAGGAAAGAGAAAGAGGATGTGCCATCTTGTTTTCCTCTCATAATCTACTTGAGGTGGAACGATTAAGTGACAGAGTAGGGATTATAAAGGATGGAGTCCTGATAAAAGAAATGTCTATTAATCAGCTTTCTGAATACACACAGAAAGTGATTACCGTTCATGGCTTGAAGAATGGGGAACAATTAGAAAAATTCGAAAAAAAAGAATCATCAAATAGTGCCAAGATATTTTTGATAAAAAAAAGCGAAATAAAAGACTTTTTGAAAATATTAAACAAGTTGGATTACACGGATGTAGAGATTCGAAATCCAACTTTGGAAGAAACATTTATGGCTTTTTACGATAGAGAGGATAAATGATATGTTTTTAAATATTTTTAGGAATGAAATCAGAAATAATTTTTGGTTTTTTCTTATCTGGTGTGGCGTGTTCATCGGTTTCATTTTTATGTACTTGCCCATGACCAATCTTATCTTAGATGAGATGGACGAGTTAATGAAATTTGTAGAAAAGATGCCAGAATTTCTACTTAAAATGTTCAACTTTGAACCTGAAGTCTTTTCAAAACCCGAAGGCATATTTGGCTCAGAGGGGATGAGCTTCATCTACATACTCTCGGCAGTATTTGCCGCTAATCTTGCAGGGTCTGTTTTTTCAAAGGAATTTGAGCAAAAAACAATAGAATTTCTTCTGGTAAAACCCGTGAGTCGGAGCAAAGTTTTTTTTGAAAAGGCAAGTTTTATGCTGGTCTTGATTATTTTGTTGAGTGTCTTGTTTACCATTTTCGAATTTCTTGGTTTCAAATGGTTTATAAGACAGGAGTATAGCGAAAACATTCTGTTATCCTTTGGTCTATATACATTCTGCGTTCTTGCTTTTTTTGGAGGCCTATCAACCCTAATTTCTTGTATCACAAAAAAAAGTAACTTAAATATCTCTATCTCTGTGGGAATTATCATTTTTATGTATTTCGGTGATTCCCTGGGAAGAAGCTTTGAAAGTATATCTTGGCTTTCCAAAATGACAATTTTTCATTATATACCTTTGGCTGAAACGATTATAAATGAACGAATGTTTCTGACAAACGCCATTATCATCTCGTTAATCGGTGTGTTGTTATTTATTGCGGGTTACTTTGTTTTCAAAAAAAGTGATATTGAGATATAAAAGGTCCGGTGCCCCCCTACTTGATTGATTTTGTGGCCTTTTTGATAATCTTCGATAACGTACGCCCAAGGGCGTTAAAGGATAGTTTTTCTTGAGCGATTTTGAAATTTTTATTGACCATATCATAATAGAGTTCTTCGCTTTTTAGAATTTCAATTGTCTTGTTTGCCGCATCTTCCAATTTTTTTCTTTCAACAGAAACATAGTCTCTTTCGTTATCATCCCTTTGGGTGAATGTATGTCCCAAGGATACATTTTTAAACCCAAAGGGCATAATATCAGTTTTGAAGACGGGGTATTCAAAAATGATCATGGGTTTTTTGGCAAACAGTCCTTCCAAATATTGATTTCCCCATCCCTCAAGGATAGATGGATAGGTTATAAAATCTGCTATCACATAGGCATCCCATAGGGAATACTTTTTTATATTTCGATGACTTCTAGTAGCGCCAAACAGGTGTTCTGCCCAAATAATTTTGACGCCTTCTTCAGCGGCCAGTTTTTTTAGGAAAGTAATATAATCACTGTCCGTTTCAATGAGCCCTGGCATGAAAAGAAGTATCTGATCTTCATTGGTAAATTGTCGTCCATCATAAAGGGGTCCTATCAGTTGCTGCTTTCTCTTTTTAATTTCTCCTATGGTTTCAATTCCCAATTCGATGGCTTTTCTGGTGGCCACACGAGTTGCTTGTAAAAAGACAATGTCTTTTTCTCCAATCCCCAAATGTTCTCTAAGATCACGATTATAATCATCGAGAGTCCATTCTTCTGCATGAAAATCAAAGACGTTAGGAACTACAACAGAATCGCACCCTTTTCGTTTTTTTAGTTCAGCCTGTGCTATTTTGTTAATGACCACCTGTTGATAATTGTCTCCAAGGGGTGGATAATATTTTTCAAGTGCTTTTTTAACAAAATCACAAGTGGGATGATTCATATGAGATCTTTCCCAATAGAAATCATGATTATGATTGATACTCATTAAATTGTGTCTTTCTATAAAATTGTAAAAGCCGATTGCCACCGGAATGCCTGTCCCAAGGGAAAAAATATTGTTAGGGATAATGATATCAAATGGGTCTTTTTCAAAGATCTCATCCAACTTGGATTCGATTTCTTTAGCAACACGGTGGAGTTCTTGACTGAATGCATCTTCATTCTCATAATCCGTTAAAGATTTATAGCTGTTTCTCTCCCATTCCTTAAAGGCATCTCTATGCAAATCCATCTCTTGGATGTAATAATCTCCATAATCTGAAGTACCAGAAATAAATATGACCCGATGACCCATGTTTTCAAAAACATGCTTCCATTTTTCCATTTCAAGTGAAACACCGTCTGTTTCACCAACTCTAAAATGCGCCAGGGCAATTTTCATCTCAATCCCACTCCCCTTATTCCTTACGAATTCTTTTTTCTGTTTCCGGGTCAAAGAACATGATTCGATCATGTTCAAAACCAATGTGGACAATTTCCCCTGGATCTACTTTTGGGAAAGGTGGTGCGACGATTTTAACGATTTGATTATCCAACTCAATAGCCACAATCTGATGCGAACCTTGTGGTTCTGTAACCAATACTTCGCGAGAAAAGACTGACTCAGCTTTCTTTTCTTTGAAAACCTGCATGCTTTCAGGCCTGACTCCCATAACAACTTGTTTGCCTGAAAAATTCTTAAGGATCTTATAATTCTCCCCTATCGGTTCAAAAGAAAAAGCACTGTTGACTAACAACAGTTTTCCATTCTTTTCTTCTAATTCCATCGAAAGAAAATTAGTGGGGGGTGTACCAATGAATCCTGCTACAAACATATCTTCACAATCAAAATAAACATCATCCGTTGTACCCACTTGGACAATGGAACCATCTTTCATGATCACAATTCGATCGGCCATGCTCATAGCTTCTGCCTGATCATGGGTAACAAAAACCGTGGTAGCCTGAGTCTTTTTGTGGATAGCTTTCATTTCTGTTCTCATTTTTACTCTGAGCTTTGCGTCAAGATTCGAAAGGGGCTCATCCATTAAAAAGACTTTAGGTTGAACGACCAATGCACGAGCCAATGCGACACGTTGCCGTTGTCCTCCTGAAAGCTGTCTTGGAAAACGTTCTAAATATTCTTCAATCTTGGTCAAATCGGATACTTCCTTCACCCTTTTTTCAATCTCGGTGCTTTTTAACTTTTTCAGTCTCAAGGGGAAAGCGATATTATCGAAAACAGTCAAATGTGGCCAAACGGCATAACTTTGAAAGACCATGGAAATATCCCTTTTTCTCGGTGGTAAGAAAGTAATATCCTTATCATCTATATAAATTATTCCTTGGGTAACCTCTTCAAGCCCCGCAATCATACGCATAGTAGTTGTTTTACCACAACCGGAGGGACCTAGTAAAACGATAAATTCCTTATCGTCCACTTCCAAATTGATATCTTTTGCCCCCCAAACAGTTTTACCGTATCTTTTTGAGAGATTCTTAAGTTTCAGTGTCGCCATAAGTCCAGCTCCTTTTTTTAGACTTTTACTCCGCCCCACATCTGTAGGATGTATTTTCTAATGAGAATGGTAAACAAAACAGCAGGTAATGCCATGGTAACACCACCGGCAGCAATGAGATTTACCATCCCCTTTGCACCAACCATGGTTTGATACACCACCACCGGAAAAGTAGGGTTAAATTGTGTCAAAACAATGGCTTGTGCGGTTTCTGCCCAACTCCCTATAAAGGCATACATAGCGCTGGCTGCCAGTCCCGGTAAGGCTAAAGGTAATGTGATGTGAATGAAAGCACCCACTGGTGTTCTACCAAAGACCTGTGCCGCCTCTTCCAGTTCCACGGGTATTCCCATAAAGATACTGGCCGTGATCCATATGGTCAGAGCAATTTGCCCCACCGAATAAACCAGCGATAACCCGATAGGTTTGTCATAAAACCCCATTTCAGCCAGGATAATGACCATGGGCATGGCAATGGCTATCCCAGGAAACATTCTTACAAAAAGAGTACTTAATTTTAAGATAGTTTTTCCTTTGAAAACATATCTGGCAAAGGCATAACCAGACATCCCACCAATGGTTAAGGCGATGAAAACCGTTATCAATGCAACTTGTATACTTCTCATTAAGGCCGGTATGGAATCTCTGGTCACCTTAAAGAATGTCACATAGTTGGCAAAGAGATTCTTGAAAACCCTGAAATTCGTTGAATTAAGTGGCGTGAGCTCTGTCTTTTTTTCTTCTATTTCAACTGTGACATGCTCCTTTTCGGTTTCATACTGTTTTAAATCCGATCTCAATTGTTTTTCAACAGCTTCCATGGATTCTCGACCTTCAACGATTGACAAATTGCGTTTTGCCTTAATAATATTTTGATTCAGAGACAGGACCTTCTTTTCCAGATTGCTGATTTCTTCCGTTAAAGCATTGATTCTGTCACTATTTGTTTCATAAAGGGCATCTACGTCTGTAATCGCTTCATTAAGTTTCCCTTCAGTTACGTTGCAATTTGTTTTGTTCCTTAAGAATTCACTCATTTGTTCTATTTTCGAACCTTGAATGAGGGAAACATATTCCTCCTGTGAACGAGAATAAACACTGATCAAATATTCAGATGTCCCCAACACTGGTTCAATCTTAAATTCACCCTGGAATGACAAACCCAAAGGAATGGGCCAGTCATAGGCCTCTTGGTCCGACATGAATGAAATTGACAAAAGAAAATAGATGGGGAGTAAAATCACAATGATGATAAAGACAATGAACATATAAAAGATGGTTCTGCCAATGAGCTTTTTAGTTTGCTTTGCTTTGAGATCCTTGTGACTCATTGTTCCTCATCCCCTTTGAAAGCTCCTGATACCTTTAAATATAGAACCGCAACGACCGATACCACTAACGCAACGATAACGGAATAGGCGAGAGCCAGTTTGTATTCATTTTGAACCTGTTCCTGGAAGAAGACGACCTCCTCCAGTAAAACGGGGATTCTTCTAAACCCAAAAATGAGGACGATAATCAACCAAACCTGGATAGCTGAGATGATCCTTAAAATCAAAGCCGTTTGAATACTGGGTTTCAGCATAGGCATGGTGATCTTTCTTAATACCTTAAATCGAGTTCCTCCAAAAACGTAACCGGCTTCGATAGATTCCTTGGGAATCCCTTGAAGGCCAGCAAGTAAAATAGTCATCATAAAGGGTATTACCTGCCAAGCATCGATGATGATGATAAGCATCAAAGACTGGAAGTCATTACCTGCCAAAAAAAGAATCTTTTCGCCTTCCCCGATCAAACCCATGGACATGAGGAGGCTGTTGAACCAGCCATAAGTGGCAAAACCACTTGACCACATGGCACCTACAGCAACAGGAGGCAAGGCCATGGGAATCAGTGCGATAGCAAGTAATAAACTCGAGCCTTTGAACTTTTTATTGATGATTAAGGCCAAACCAAAAGCGACGACAAACTCCAGAGTAACGGATATGATAACAAAAATACCGGTGTTCACCACAGCTTGCCAGAATACTGGATCGTTAAAAATTCTGGAATAGTTTTCAACAGTAAAACCCGTGCCAATTTCTGGAGTAAAACTTTGAATGATGGATGTTAAAACCGGCCTGATCCAAAAGATCACATAATAGATAACCGTTGGGGCAATTAAAATATAGGGAATTACTTTTTTCCATGGGAAACCGCTTTTATGAGGCTCTAAAGTGACAGATTGGTTTAAAGTCATGTATTTGCAGCTCCTTCATACAGATATGGATAAAAAGGGCACACCGAGAAGATGTGCCCCTATTCATTTGCTTATTTCTTCAATGAGTCAACTCTTAATTGCATGATTTCAAGATAATCAGGATCGAAAGTCTTCAAGTTTAATATCATTTCTTTGAAAATATCATCGTAAACCAATTTGACTTGACCCCAATCTGTCCATGTAGATGCGATGTAGGAAAGAACACCCTCCTGCATAACCTTGATAGCCATTTCAATGATCATGTCCTGTTCGTCCTTATCTGTTTCAAGTAAATCAATAGCTTCGTCAACTGGTGGAATAAATCCGCCGGTACCTTTAGAAGATTTGAGCATAATTTCAGGTCTTGTCATGTATTCAACAAATTTGACAGCCAATTCTTCGTGTTTCGTACCCTTAACGATTCCGTATCCGCTAGTTCCTGCAATGGATCCGATACCTGCAGGACCCCTTGGTGCAGGTGCAACCACGTAATTCGTTGGATCATTTTTGTAGATTTCTCCAACTCTTGCACAATGAGCTGTTGCCATCCATGCTTCACCAGTTTTCATTGGAGGTCTCACATCATCGTAAGTTAAAACAGTTGGTGTGTAAGCATCTGCCATCTTGCTCAGAAGATAGAATGCAGCCATGGAACCTGGATTATCTAAATTAGGCCAGTCTGCTCCATATGAAAGACATACCCCACCAAACTGATAAATCAAAGATTTCATAGGAACGCCAGTTACAGCATATTTTCCTTCGCCTTCCATAATGGCAATGGCATTTGCCCAGTCAACAACTTCTTCCCAAGTCAAATTTTGAACATCCACACCTTCAGGAAGGTATTGCATGGCCTTTTTGTTTGCAATGAACAGATAAACATCAGCACCTACAGGGAGGAAATAGCGTTTGCCATTGAAAACGGTCATTTCATCATAACCCTTAGCAAATGTTCTGTCATCCCATTTTGCAGCGATTTCTGTCAAATCCATTACATAGTCGTTTTCTACCCAATCCGGCATATTTGAACAATAGGAAACGATAACATCCGTGGTAATATTACCGGTTTTCTGTTGAAGCTCAGCCTGATCCAAAAGTTTTTCATCATCCAACGTGCTGAATTTTACTGTACAGTTGTTGGCTTCCTCGAAAGGTTTGATAATTTCGTTAATAATAAACTCTTTCTCTGAAGGAGCAGACCAGAGCCTGGATGTAACAACCAATGTTTCACCAAAAAGACATGCTGCGACTAATACCAAAACGACAAAAAACAAGGTTTTCTTCATAAAAAATCCCTCCATTAATTTGGTTAGTTTCTGAAAGTCAGAAATGTCTGAATCTATCGAATTATTATGACAACGTTGTCATAACGAATCAAAAAAAATTACCTTCAAAATGATTCTATGCTTTTAAATGATTTTTTTCAAATCCCATGAGCCAGAAATAACAGGGAATATTATCGATTATTAGCGTTTATCTTCCAAAATTTAATGAAATCGAATCAATTCATTTTCTAATAAAGTATGCTATGATATATTGTCAACGTTGACAAAAGAGGTGTTCAAAATGAAGAAAGTTACCATGTCGGATATTGCCAAAAAAACAGGATTTTCTATCAAAACTGTTTCAAGGGTGATAAATAATTCTCCTGAAGTAAAACCTGCTACGAGAAGAAAGATCTTGGATGCAATAGAAGAGACAAATTTCAGTGTTAATTTAATGGCCAAGGCCTTGAAAAACCAGCAGACAAAGACAGTCATCTTGTTTATAGACAGACACGGCGGCAGTTATTGGAATGCTTGGCATAGTTTGATTATTATGAACATCATTACGGACTTTAAAGCACGGGGATACAAAGTCATTCTTTCTCCTTCCTCAGCCCAAGGCGTTATTGACGATGATACCGATGGATTTATCCTCTTGAAAAGTGGTATTGCAGATGGCGCGGTTTTATTTGACAATTTAAAGGGTGACATTCGTATTAAATACCTGAGGGAGAATAATATTCCTTTTGTAATCCTGGGTAAAGATTTCGATTATAAGGATACCTGCTATGTTGATTTAGATAATTTTCACGTAGGGGAAATTGGTGCCCAACATTTAATTGAAAAAGGTTATAAATGCATCTCTTTTTTCCTGGGAAATCAGGAATTTTACGTTAACAAAAGTCGTGTTGATGGTTTTAAAAAGATTTGTTCAACCCATGACGTCAAATTTCACATCGAATACGCAGTCAACAACCTTCAAGATGCTTATGATTACACCAAGATTCATCTTCAAAAATTTCATTCTGATGCATTCTTTGTTTCTGGAGATGAGAAGATAACAGCAGTTTATAAAGGGATAAAAGAAGCTAAAAAAAAGATCCCGGAGGAAGTGGGTGTTCTCGGGATAGACAATTTACCCCAAAGTCAATATCTGGATCCTTCTCTCAGCTCTATAGATCAAAACGTGGAGCGATTTGCTCAAACAGTTGTTAACTCTCTCATAGAAACCATGCATTCAGAAAAAAGAACCCCAAAAGGGGTTCTTATCAAACCGGTATTGGAAGTTCGAGATTCAACCGGATAAAGTTATTTAAAAATTATACTATCAAACATTCCCTGAAGAAGTTCGTCTTCTTGATAATCCTTGCCCATGATTCCAATTTGGATTTTCTTTCCATTTATTAACCCCACATAAACTGTCTGAGGATTACCAAATGCTTCGAAGGTTGTAACATAAAAATCAATGCCAAATTTTTGGATTTTCTCTACCTCCGTGCCATCATGATTTTTTGCAAGATTCTCAGCCCCATTTTTAGCATCTGTTTCAGTATTATTGAAGCCTCTAACCCAAACTTCAATCACGTCTTTTCCTTTATAAGCTTGTACTCCGCCATCAATATCCATTTTGGAGAATCCTTCAGCAATCGTCATGGTAAAATCTTCAGCTTCATAAGTTTCACCCTTGATGGTGCTTTTTTGCTCTGGAACATTTGTTGTCTCTTTTTCTTCTCCCTCTTTTTCTTCCGTTCAACTGACAAAAGCGAAGCACAGAATTAAAATTAATAAAACCGTTAACCACTTTTTTTTCATGATAGACCTCCTAATATTTATTTGGAACTTTTTTGAAGAGAAGTACCTATTTATGGCTAATAACACATTGAATAATTATCGGAAATCATTTTTTTCGAATGAAAATCACATTAGTATATCACAAAAACAAAAAAACATAACAGGTGTTTTACGGACATTTTTAGTTGAAATGTATAATTAGATTTTCTAGAATCATGGTGATATTATTAAAGAATGGTATAATTGTTAACGGATGTAAGTGAATCGTTTTTAATTTCTAATTTATGAGGACAGTTCACACGGGGGATAAACAAAAACAGGCTAACACAAAAAAAGATCAGCTCGGATTAACCTCTAATTTGATCAAGAATCTAATTTCAATAGACTGGAGATGTGATAGCGATGTTTATCG
>CAZVPY010000025.1:0-15313 GCA_964629135.1 uncultured Thermotogaceae bacterium
GTTTCAATGGCAAATTTGAGTACACCATTTGAAAAGACAACACTAAAAACGATTACTGTGATAAGTACGGTTAAAAACGATTTTTTCATTTTTATCCCTCCATTAAAAAGTATAGTTCTTTTTTTCTTGACAACTTATAAGATATTATATCATATCATTTGGATTAATGTATATACATATACCTACAATTCAAATTAATGATGAAAATTTAGTGTGTTGATAATAGGACTTATATCATTACTTTAGTAAAATCCGTTATTGAATATTTACTTAATCTAAAAAGCTAATTCACAGAGACCCTCTCTTCACTTTGACTAATCGATTAAAAAAGAGTATAATGTTATAACAAGAAAGGAAGGTGGACAGTATGGCTGTGAAATTGGGTATTGATCTTCATGAAGAATTTCATCATTTCAAAGGCAAATCTGTTGGACTGATAACAAATTATTCAGGTGTAGATTCTCAGCTGACAGATAATATTCAAGTGCTATTGAATCATGACGTAAATATTCAAGTTATCTTTTCTCCCGAACATGGTATTTATGGTGTTGCTGATGGTCAATCGGTGGGTGATTCTGTTCATCCTGAATATAATATCCCTATCAAAAGTCTTTATGGAGAAAAGAAAAAACCTTCACAAGAAGATTTGGGGTATTTGGATTGTCTCATTTATGATATACAAGATGTGGGATTACGTTATTATACTTTTATTTATACCCTCGCATATTGCATGGAAGCTGCAGCTAAGAAAGGCATACAGTTTTACGTGTTAGATCGTCCAAATCCATTGGGATTTTCAATAAAGGGTTCAAGAATAGAAAAAAAATACAGTTCTTTTGTTGGAGATTACGCATTACCCATTCGTTATGGGATGACCCCCGGAGAGTTGGCATTTTATTTCAAAAGAGAATTTACAATTGATTGTGATCTTCAAGTCGTTAAGATGAAAAACTATAAAAAAGATATGTATTTCCCAGACACCGAATTGCTATGGAATGTTCCTTCACCTGCAATCCCCACATTTGAATCTACAATTTGCTATAGCGGAGGATGTTTTATTGAAGCTACCAATCTTTCAGAAGGAAGAGGTTCACCTAAGCCTTTTCAAATGTACGGTGCACCTTGGTTAGACATGAAAAGAATGTATTCCTGGTTAAATAATAAACATTTTGATGGTTTCAAATATCGAAAACGAGCTTTTGTCCCGTTTTCTTCAAAACATGAGAATAAAGTTTGTTTTGGTATTGAATTTTTTCCAACATCAAACGATGCAGATTTTTTGCCTTTAATTATTCATTTTATGAGAGGACTTATTGAAATACATCCCGAAAAAATATCCTTTAATCAATATGCCGATGTTTCCCGTTTAGAATCTCTCTCTGGTGATGATCGTGTAAGAGATTGTATTGAAGACCGTAAAGATTTTGGTGAATTAATGGCAGAATGGCAGAAAGAACAAGATGCATTTGAGGCATTAATTGAGGATATAAGGCTCTATTAGCCTTAGAAAAAACTTACAGGAGGGAAAAAAATGAAAAAGTTGTTCGTTTTTGGTGTAATTTTAGCGTTGTTGTTTACAATGGGCATGGCTGTCACAGTTGAAATGTGGAGTTGGAGAGTTCAAGATGAAGAAGTTTGGCAAGAAGTCGAAAAAAGATTACAAGCCCAAGGTGAGGATATTGAAATTGAATACCGAGGTTATTTGCCTACAGAATACGATTCAAAGATGTTGATGGCTTTACAGGGTGGTAAAGGACCGGATTTGGTTTACACACGAAGACTTCCCGGTGGAAGAACAAAGGCAATGGTTGATGCTGGTTTAATCCTTCCGCTTACGGATGAAATCAATTTTGAACATTTTACCGAAGGTGTTTTGAACAACATCACTCAAGATGGTCAGCAATACGGTGTTCCTTTTGCCATCCAGGTTGTTGGTGTCTTTTATAACAAGGATATTTTCGATGAATTTGGATTAGAAGAACCTAAAACTTGGGATGAAATGATTAATATCGCAGAAGTACTTCAATCAAATGGTATTGATCCTTTCTTTGTTCCTGGAAAAGAAGCATGGGCACTTGTTATGCAGCATGCAATGTGTGGAGTAAGTGTTCTTGGACCAGGTTGGATCAAAAGATTAACCGAAGGAAAGATTGATTTTCTTGATCAAGATTGGATTTACATGAATACGTTATTGAATGATCTGAAAAAATATTATCAGAAAAATTATATGGCCAATATCGTGACGGATATGGATGCTGCATTTGCATTTGGTCAAGCAGGTATGGTTTTTTATGGAGTATGGGGAGCACAAATGTGGGAAGAACTTAACCCTGACATTAATATAGGTTATTTTATGGTACCTCCTGATTTTGAAGGAAACCAACCATACGCTTATGTTTATATGGACGGAGCTGTTGGACTATCAAAGAATGCGGATAACAAAGAAGCAGCTTTAAAAGTTCTTGAATTTGCTGCAACACCTGAATTTGGAACTATTTTCTCTAATATCACGAAAAACATACCAGCAGTCACTGGAGCAGAAATGCCTGATGTTCCTATTTTACAGGAGACAAATGAAGTGGCAAACAATTATGCCTCTCCGTATGTTTATTGGGTAGGTTCAGAACTTGTAACAGGTCAACCATCTTTATACAGTGATATTTTAAGCCCTGGTATACAAGCTATGTATTCAGATGAAATGACTCCAACAGAACTGGCACAAGAATGTCAGGATGGACTTGCACAATGGTATCAACCCTTAATAGAGAGACTGGAGTCAATGGAAAAATAATTTTTTTAAATACTCAAGCGGGTTTTTTTAAAACCCGCTTTTTCATTCAAACAACGGGAGGAAAATCGCTATGAAAACCAAACTCAGGCATATTTTATTATTTGTTTTGCCGGCGCTGTTTTTTTATTCTTTATTTGTTGTTTACCCTATTGGATATAGTTTTAATTTGAGTTTTTTCAGTTGGGCTGGTGTTGGCGAAAAAACCTTTGTTGGATTCGAAAATTTTAAAAACATCTTATTTGGAAGCTTTTCCGAAGAATTTTTCAATGCTTTATGGCACAGTATTTATTTCTTTATCATGAATTCAATATTTGAACTTGGTTTGGCTTTCATCATAGCTGTCGCTCTAACCTCAAAGATATGGGGACGTCGATTTTTTCAAACAGTTGTATATCTTCCCAATGTTATTTCTATGGTTTTAGTGGGTTTTATATGGAGTATGTTGTTAAATCCCCAATGGGGATTAATCAATTCTTTTCTTGAGTTGATCGGTTTGGAAAATCTAGCGCAACCTTGGCTTGGACAAAAAGAAACTGCATTAACAACCGTAGTGATGGTTAATATATGGAGAAATATCGGTTTTTATATTTTAGTATTCATGGCAGCAATTTTGAATATTCCTAAAGATCTGTTTGATGCTGCTTATATAGATGGAGCCAAAAACCATAAAATCATCAGCCGTATTATTTTCCCGTTAACCGTTCCAACCATGCAAACTCTTGCAATATTGATCTTTATCTGGTCTTTTAATATTTTCGATGTTGTTTATGCTCTTACAGGGGTACAAGCTGGTCCTTTTAGAAGTACTGATGTTCTAGGAACAGTCTTTTACAGAACTGCTTTTGGAGGTTTAGGAAGCTCCAGACAAGATTATGGATTGGGTGCTGCCATCGTTGTCATTATCTTTGTTTTGGTTATACCACTTTCGATGGTTTATGCCAATGTTCTTGATAAGAGAAGTAGGGGATTATAATGCTTAGACTGAATAAAACTGCAAAAGTAACATTGTTTATCATACTTATAGTCTATTTATTGGTTGTAGCAACGCCATTTGGTGTTTTATTTTTAAACAGTTTCAAATCCATGAGAGAAATCTACTTAAAACCTTTTGCCATAACCGAAAGTTTTAGTTTGGATAATTATAAACAAGCATGGGAAAAAGCTGAGTTGGGTTCTGCATATATTAATAGTATTATCATTTCAGTAACTTCAATTGGCGGTGTTCTTCTTTTTTCATCAATGTTGGCATTTATGATATCTCGATACAGATTTAAGTTTAGAAGGTTTATTTATGTTTACATTATAACGGGCTTGGCATTGCCTGCGAGATTAGCAGTTATTCCCATTTACGTTACGCTAAACCAATTAAATTTAGTCGATACCAGAATCGGGTTAATTATGGTTTATATAGCAACGGGTACAGCCTTTGCCACATTTATCATTAAAGGTTTTATGGATTCTATTCCAATTGAGATCGAAGAATCTGCAAGAATGGATGGAGCAACACCATGGCTCATTTATTGGAAGATTGCACTGCCGTTGACAAAGCCGGCTCTTGTAGTTGTGGGATTGGTTAATTTTGTCAATGTGTGGAATGACTTCTTCTTTCCTTTGATCATCCTTTCGAGCAGTTCAAAAGAGACCGTTCCGCTTGCTATTTCTGTATTCTTTGGTGAATTTTCCAATCAATGGCACCTCATTGCCGCGGCACTATCGATGTCGATCATTCCAATTATGTTAATCTTCTTTCTTTTCTCAAAGAATTTCATTTCGGGTATTACACAAGGTGCAATCAAATAGATATTCCAAATTCCAAATTTTCTTTGTAATGGGGCTGTTTATACGGCCCTTTTTTTTGTTTTATTGACAAAAAAAAAGAAAAGTGTTTTAATCTTTTTGAATGAAAACAGGAGCTGATTTGTAATGGCCGAAGAAATAGAAAAAAAGTTTATATTATCAGCAAAAGAAGCCAAAAATCTTAAAAATAATTTCAATTATTCAATCATTGGTATTATTCAATGGTACTTAGATGGTGCGAATGATCCGTTGAGAAGCGAAAGAATAAGAATGATTCTAAGCAAAGATGGGACTCAACAATGGATATTGGGTAAAAAAGAATGCATAAATGGCAATTTGATTCGTAGAATCGAAGAAGAAAAAGTTATGAAAGAATCTACTATTCGGTTTGACGACTTTTCACATTATCCTTTTATCATTAAAACCAGAACCATCTTAAATACCCCTATTGAGGCTGAGGTTGTTCTTGATAAGCTTTTAAAAAATCCGTATTTAAGTTATGATGTTGAACAATTACTAGAAGTTGAACTTGAAGATGAGACCGATAATATTGATTCGATTGTTCAAAAGGTTTTCTCATATTTCGGCTTAAATGGACTGAAGGATGTCTCAACTGATTTCGATTATACTAATCAAAGCATCGCATTCAGGGCAAAAAAATGGAATAAAGAAATTAAATTTCCTGTTTTACTTGATATATTGAAAAAAGAAATGAGGAGTGATCTCGATGAAAAAGAGTAAAAGAAGGGTAATTATTATCATTTTAATCTTATTGTCTAGTGTGATATTTGGTTTAAGGATCTCAGATCCGGGAAAAATCTTAAGCAACTATTCAGAAGATCAAATAAGGGAGATTTTCACGGAAAACAGAATGTTTGAATGGATAGACAAATTTGATGTAAAAGATGATGGTATTTATATTTTAACCGGAAAATGGTATTACCAAGTACAGATGGAGGAAGATAAAGGCCTTTTTTTCAGTGGATACCAATCTCGTTATGATTACGACAGAAATCAGGTTTCTTGGCTTTTAATTTCAGTTTTTATCATTTCGGGGGGTATTCTTCTTCTGATTATTCTGACTTCTGTGAAATGGCATGGGTTTAATTGGTATAAAAAAATAAAAAAAATTCAGTAAAAGGGGAAGGTATATTATGGAACTGGAAATCAACAATGATTTTATAAAAAAGTGTTCAGAAAGTTATAACAACGATGACGGGAAAAAGATTATTACAAATACTGTAGTGAAAAATGGTATCAATGATTCAGCCATTAACTATAAATCAGTAAATAATATGTATTATGAATTTTCCAACGAGTTTGATGTGGGAACTGTCACTCACCAAAAACAAACCGGAAGATGCTGGATGTTTGCCGCTCTAAATACCATCCGATATGCGATTTCTAAAGAGCTTGATTTAAAGGACAAAAATTTTGAGTTATCGCAAGCTTATACGATGTTTTGGGATAAATTTGAAAAATCCAATTTTTTCTTAGAAAGCATTATTGATACTTTAGATGAGGATTTGAACTCGAGAACGGTCACTTGGTTGCTGGATCATCCCACCAATGATGGCGGCCAATGGGATATGTTTGTAGCTTTAGTGGAAAAATACGGAATTGTTCCCAAATACGCCATGCCGGAATCCTTTCACAGTTCAAATTCAAGACAGATGAATTTTATTTTGGACTATTTTCTTAGAAACTCAGCAAAAAGGCTACGCGATTTGGCTGAGAAAAAAAGTGATTTAAAAACAATCAGACATGAAAAAGAAAACATATTAACCCAAATCTATTCTCTTTTATGCACCTTTTTAGGCGAACCTCCAAAACAAATTGATTTTGACTATAGGGATAAAAATGACGTATTTCATCGAGTGGAAAAACTTAGCCCCATAGATTTTTACAAGAAATTTTCACCTGTTGATTTGAATGATTACATAAGCATCATTCATGCTCCAACAAAAGATAAGCCTTTTGAAAAAACGTATACCGTGAAATACCTTGGAAACGTTATGGGTCCCAAGCAAATTCATTATTTAAATCTTCCTATTACAGAATTAAAAAAACTTAGCATTGAGCAACTAAACCAGGGAGAACCTGTTTGGTTTGGTTGTGATGTAGGAAAATACATGAATCGTGAATTGGGAATTATGGACAGTAAACTGTATGACTATGAAAAATTGCTTGATATTAAATTTGAACTGACTAAAGCAGATCGATTGGATTATAGGGGTAGTGTATTAACTCATGCCATGGTTTTTACAGGCGTCCATGTGATTGATGGAAAACCACATAAATGGAAGGTGCAAAACAGTTGGGGTGAAGAACCTGGCAAGAAGGGGTTTTTTATCATGAGCGATAGTTGGTTTGATGAATTTAATTATGAGGTTGCTATTCATAAAAAATATTTGAACGACAAATTACTGAAAATGTACGAACAAAGCCCCATCATATTGGACCCATGGGATCCTATGGGGTCATTAGCAACTTCAAAGATATAAAAGCCGTTTATTGATGATGTTATTTAATTTTGATGGTTCGGAGGCTGAAAAAAAGCTTCCGGACAGTTTGAAAGAATATTTTTTCAAACGTTGTGATATCACACAAAAAGAATACGAAGTCCTGATAAAGATAGCTCAAGACCTTCCAATTGATTTGTTAAAGAAGCGATTGAAGGTGATGGCAGATTACTTCTATCGCTTAAAAAGTGAAAATGAAAATAGTAGAATAAACAACGAATTTGCTTATGCGAAAAAGATAATCCTGAGTGATTCTTTCTTTGAAAATCAAAAAATAGATCATACAATTCCCAATGTACAGGAAACAAAAAAATATCTGGATGAAATCAAAAAAAACAGGATTGAAACTCCTGGAGTGGATAAGAATACCTTCCACAAAAAGGTTAAAAATATAAAAGACTTATATGATATCAATTTGGACAAAGATTCCAAAGAGAGGATGAATCAAAAGGATCAAAACAAAATCAACAAGAAAACAGCGTCTATCCTGAAAAAGCTGGAAGATGAAGATCAAATAAAAAAACTGGAGTCTGAAATAACCAGTGTTTACAAAGAACTACTATCATGCGAATTAGAGTACCGCTTATTTAAAACGGCTTTGATAAATATTTATTTGTATTACAACGAAAATATTTTTCATATTGTATTAAACAAAGTAAAAGCTGAAAAAATGATATCAATAAAAAAACTCTCTGAAATACGACAATCCGCTTTAAAACAATTTGAAAAGGAGAATGAGGATGACCGAATGGAATGGAATGATCACATTTTTGGGTACTAAAGATTTACAGGAAACCAAGAGATTCTATACGGATTATCTTGGTTTTAATCTATATAAAGATCAGGGAAAGTGTCAAATATACCAAGTTCCTGGTGGTGGAATGATTGGATTTTGCTCACATATCAGTGTAATTACTTCAAAAAAATCTCCAATCATCACATTTATTACACCAAACGTTGATGAAGTGTATGAATATCTCATAAAAATAGGATTAGAAATTCCGGAGAAACCTCGAAAGAATCCCTATTTCCCTATTTATCACTTCTTCCTCCAAGATCCCAGCGGTTATACTATAGAAATCCAGAAATTCTTAGATTAAAGCGTGCTGAATAACTCAAACAACTATTGTGTGATAGCCTTCATTACAAAACTCTTTTAAGACGCATTCCTCACAGAGGGGTTTACTTTTACAAACCTCTTTAGAGTGTTTGACAATTAAGGCATGGAATTCATTGTACACTTTCAAATCATCTGGCAAAAGTTTTTCAAAGTACCCCTTTATCTCATCATAGGTAATTCTTTTCATCCATTCCCATTTAGGATTAAGACGGGAAAATAGCCTTCTGGTATATGCATCAACCACAAAAGTCTTTTTTTCAAGTGCATAAAGAAGTATGCTATCTGCCGTTTCAGGACCTATGCCATTTATCTCAAGTAATTCTTCTCTCAAACATTCCACGGTTTCTTTTCTCAGGGAATAAAAATCAAGCTCCTTTTTCATTAAAAAGTCCAAAAAGTTCTTCAGACGTTTGGCTTTGATATTATAATAACCCGCTTGAACGATCAAAGCAGCTAGTCTCTTCTCGCTTGCCAGATACATTTTTCGTGGTTCTAAGAGACCTTCCTCTTTTAAGCTTTTAATGGCTTTCTTGACATTGAACCACTGAGTATTTTGAGTTAATATAGCCCCAACCATTATCTCAAAAATACTGTCACCTGGCCACCAATTCTGCTTTCCATATTTATTAAGGAGATTTTCGTAGATATTGATAAAAAAATCTTTATCAAGTTGTTCCTGGTTTTTCTTTGTCAACGAAGGTTCAACTCCATCTCTATTTGTTTAAAAAGGATTTCTGCCTTGCAACCAATCAAATCTTCAAAGAGATCATCATTTTCAGGAACGTTTGTAATAAGACATTTTGTTTTATTGGTTTTGGTTCTTAGAAAACGTTTTACATCCTTGATGATTTGTTTCAAGTCATAATCGGGATTGACAGTGTAGGTATCTATAATATATACATTGTCAGTGTTTTCTCCCCATACCAAATAACCTATAGGGTGCCCCTTATCATTCTTGTCATAAATCACCTCTTTATAATATCTTTCACCAGAATTACCTAAAGCTGACGGCATTCGCTGCCAATTCAGATGTCTGTGAAAGATAGTGTTAGCTTGAAGAGATAATTCGTGGATAATATGGGTATTGCTGTTGTTATAACGGTACACTTCAGGACTAAAATCATTTAAATCCAACAAAAGAGAAAAGAGTTTGCGTTCATGTGAAAAACCCTGTTTCTCATAAAATCTAACCGCTCTTTCGTCGCTTTCTATCACCTCGAGCATCACGCTTTCGATCTTTTTCCACTTCAAATGCTCTAAAGTATGTTGAAGTAATAATTCAGCACAACCGGTTCCCCTGCAGGCCTTTTTTACTCCCATTGAATCTATTCTTGCCCGGTCATTATTTTTGGCAATGACGATAAACCCTACAGGGATGGAATCTTTAAATAGAAAAAAAGAATCTCCCAAAGAAATCCGGTTCTCTATCATATCCATTTCAAATTCTCTTTCAGTCCAATTTACCGGAATCGGATAATCATCAAACACCTCATTTATCAGTGCTAACAGTGTACTTATTTGATTTTTTTGAATTTCTTTGACTTCCATAAAAATCCCCCTTAACATGATTGATGAAATTACATTTATATTGATGTTTTGAGAAAGAGTGAGTACTGATTTCAAAATAAAGTATATCACGTTATGGTATAATTTTCACAGATTTAAACTGAACTATTTGGAGGCTAAACTTGAATCAAAAACTTTTTTTTACCATTTTACTCATTTTATGCTTTTCAGTTATTCTTTTTGGAGAGCCTTTGGGATTATCGTTGCAGGCACAAAGATTAGACATGATAAATGAGGAAAGTATCGATAATTTAATGGGCAAATGTATAAACTATCGTATTGATACACTTTATGTTCCGATCGTTTCTTTTATGGAATCGCTCTATTCCTCAAAGATTCTTCCAAGAAGTAATGTATTAATCAATAATGATAGTCCATTATCTTTTGATCCCCTTGACTATGCGATGAAAAAAGGTGCGACTTTTGGTATACGAATTATTCCGGTCATAGATTTGCTAACCGTCTGGCCGTCTCAAGACCTACCAAATAACCCCCTTCATCTGTCGAAGAAACAACCAAATTGGTTAAGCCGAGATGCAGAAGGTAAACTATTATACGATCCTGTTTTGTTAGATCCGGGAGTACCCAAAGTGCAAGACTTTATTATATCCTTGGTAAAAGAAATATTGATTCATTATAAACCTTCTCATATAGTTTTTTCTGATTTTCAATATCCTAATCCTGAATATGGATATAATCCTTTTGCTTTAAAAGAATATGAACAATACTTGAGAGACAATTATTCACAAATTGCAAATTTTGATAACTTCAGACAAGATGTCCTTAATAGTCTAATAATGCGTTTAGACGCCCTTGTTCAAACGTTGGGATTGTCTACCCGCTTACTTGTCTATCATACCAGTAACTATGAGAAGTCGCTCTCTCAGCACTTTCAAGATTGGGTATATTGGTTAAATTCGGATTATATTGATACCGGAATTATGTGGTATTGGTTCACTGACAAAAAAAACATTGCTCATGATACACAATGGGCACTGGAGCATATAAAAGCTCAAAAGATAATTCCGGCTTTTTCACCAGATGCTTTACAGTATTCACAATTCCTGATAGTTATGAATACAATCTTGGATTTTCCCGTCTCCGGAATTATAGTAGATTCTAACGATACAAGTTTACTTGAAATTCTTAACAATAACGAAGTGGGGATACCAAGATGAATTATAGTAGCCGAAATAAATTTGCTTTTTTATTTGAACAAGCTCCGATGACCATTTCTATTCTTATATTAAACGCAGTTATGTATTTGTTGACGGTCATTTTGGGATCGGGGAACATTTGGAATGGCGGGTCAACTGGGACATTAATACAATTTGGTGCACAATATGGTCCATTAGTTGCCAGTGGAGAATGGTATAGACTAATAACGGCAAATTTCTTACATGGTGGATTGATGCATATTTTTTTCAACTCTTATGCCTTGTTCTACTTTGGTATTGTAGTTGAAAAGATCTATTCTTCACAAAAATTTATTTTCATTTATCTCATATCGGGTGTTGTAGGTAATCTGTTAACTCAATTTTTTTACACCAATGTACCATCCGTTGGAGCAAGTGGTGCGATATTTGGTTTGGTGGGACTTATGTTTTCTGCAGGAATCAGTGGAAACATGCGTGGAAGGCTAAGTGGTTTTTCAGGTACTGCATTACTACCAATGATATTAATCAACCTTTTTTTGGGCTTTACCGTACCAGGAATCAATAATATTGCTCATATTGGTGGCTTGGGTACTGGTTTTTTACTTGGTTTTCTTATTTCACCTAATCCGGAGTTCAGAATTTGGCAAAAAAAACTATGGTTAACGCTGAAATATGTATGTATCATCCTGATAATTCTCAGCATTGTTCTGAATTTTATCAACTTAACCCCTTCAGTTGATAAGGTAATTACATTTCACAATACATACATCCGAGTTCTATCCGATTTATCAACTTCATCTGAAAAGGCAAGATATGCATATTATCTGAACCTTTTAGAACCTTTTGATTCGAAAACACGGCATTTAAAAGGTCAAATTGAAAAATATATCGACACAAATGGAAGTATGCCTACATTATCAGAGATTTCTTCGGATTTTAAATCTTGGCAAAAAGAGGTGCTTGAAAAATACGACCTTCAGTTGCAATCCGAATAATTTTAATAATATTATTAATGACAGCGAGTAACGTTTTTTCATTGTCATTAGTTCATGATAACGATATCCAAATTGGCGGTAAACCCGTCCATTTTTTTTTAGACGAGGTTTACAATCGGATTTTTGTTATCGATTATCAAAATGAAAATATAAAAGTCGTTGATTCTCAAACTGAAGTAATCACAAATACATTAGAAAAATCCTCTTATCCCGTATTTTGTTCTTTTTCAAACTCATATGTGATTGTATCCGATTTTTGGGGACATAAAATTGATTTTTACCAAAGAGATGATTTGTCTTTTTCGCATTCCGTAAACACAAGAAATGGTCCAGCTTACTCGATTGTAAAAGAGGATTTGCTTTACTTTGTTTCACAAAGGGACTTTTTTTTTCAAGTTCTTGATATTGAAAGAAGAGGAATATATCAAGAATTTGAATTAACGGGACGTGTACCAAAATTCTACATTTACGATGGGCTTGTGATTCTTCCCTATTATGATAATTATCATACTTGGTCCAGAGATTATGAACTCAAAAATTCAATTAGCATTATTAACCTTTCATCTTTATATCGATGGGACATAGAAGGCCTAGTAAAAAAACCTTTATCAGTCTTGAAACTCCAAGAAGGACGTTATGTCATCAGTGGGTATCTTGATAATGGTATATACGAAATTAAATGGGGTAGTATGGATACAAAAACGCTTGTAAATTGGCCGGATCATTCACATATTCTGGTTATGACTTTATATCAAAATAAAATACTTGTTCCTTCTATGAGTGAAGAGAAGTTGCTTGTCTATGATTTTAATGAAAATGTACTAAATGCTATTGATTGTGCTAAGGGTGTTTTAGATATTCAATTTTATAACCAAGAAGGGATATTTCTTCTGTCGAATTTTGATGAAGTCGTACAACTTTTTTCATCAAAATATGAATTACTTGAAGAGCACAAAGTTGGAAATTACCCAATAAAGATGATGGTTGATAAGGAGCGATTATTTGTCTTATGTATGGACAGTGCGGAAATCAACGTTTTTAAAATTATAAAGGATTGATTAATAAATGAACAAAACCGTTATTTTGGCCATGAGTGGGGGTATTGATAGCACGGTGGCTTTGAGTCTTCTAAAAGAGAATGGTTATATTGTTAAAGGAATCACCATGCAAAATGGCTATCTTTCTTCTATAGAATTGTCAAAAGCAGAACAAGTTGCCAAAAATTTTAATATGGACTGGGAAGTTCTTTCTGTAGAAAAGGAGTTCGCAGATTACGTGATTAACCCGTTTATTAATGATTACAAAAAAGGATTAACTCCCAATCCCTGTGCACTATGTAATAAAACTATTAAATTTGGGTTCCTGTTTGATATCATGCAAAAAAAATTTCCTGATTCATTTTACGCAACGGGACATTATGCAATCATCGCAAAAGAAAAGGGTTCTTTTTTTATAAAAGAAGCAAAAGATAAACGAAAAGATCAAAGTTATTTCTTGGGAATGATCAATCCTGATATAATACATCGCTTATTCTTTCCCCTTGGCGATAAATTTAAAACAGAGGTAATTGAATACGCAAAAAAAAGGGGGATTGTTTCAGGCCATGTATCAGAAAGCCAAGACATTTGCTTCATACAAGGTAATGATTATCAAACCTTTCTATTTAGTAAGGGCATCAAAGAGAGAAGGGGAGAAATTATTCATGAGAATGGTGAATTGTTGGGGTTTCATCAAGGCATTTTTAATTATACAATTGGACAAAGGCGTGGATTAGGAATCTCATATACCGAAAAACTTTTCGTGAAAGAAATCATACCTGAAACAAATACCATTGTATTAGCCTCTTTAAAAAACATGTATAGTAAGGCACTGCGTGCCTCAAATCTCAATCGTTTTATCGGGAATGAAGAAATTTTTGATTTATCAAAAAAAATGTTAAAATGCAAAGTAAAAAGTGGCAGTCAGAAGTTTGATTGCGAAGTTGAAATGTTGGAAGGCGAAATGAGAGTCTTTTTCAAAGAGGGCATTTTTGCTGTCACACCAGGGCAACTATGTGTTATATACAATAATGAAGGGTTGATCATGTTAAGCGGTATTATTGAAAAAAGTATAGATCGAAAAATTGGAACGATTACTTAGATGAATAAGGATAAAACGTTGAAATACAAACATTATCTATTAAAGCGATTGCTTGTGTTCATCATTTCTTTTACTGTTGCCATATCATTACTATTTACTGTTGGTTTCTTTATGATTCAGACAAATAAAACCAAATCAATCGGAATGGAAATCACTAAAATACACACTCAAAATCTTCAAACATGGCTACATAGCAGAGAAATTGAGCTTGAAAGTATCATTCAAACCCTTGGTTCGAATATTAATACACATAATCCTTTAAATGAAAATTTAATAGGACCTTGTAAAGAACGCCCTGGATATTTTGAAACCATTTTTATATCAGATTTAGAAGGTAGGACAAACGATTGTTTCAAAGAAACACATATCATCACCGATCGGGATTATTTTCATCGTATTATTGATAATAATGAAGAATATGTGATAAGTGACCCGTTATTATCAAAAACCAACGGCAAACCATCAATAGTTATTGCAACTAGTTTAAAAGATAAAGAAGGGCGATTAAAAGGTTTATTTGGAGCAACCATTAATTTAAGTGTTATTAGAGACTTTCTTACTCAGATCAAAATTGATAATCTTGGGAAAGCCGTCTTAATCAATAAAGACGGCCAATTTATTGCACATTCTCAATTCATTTATTCTGAAGAAAATACCAGCCAATACATACAAAACATTCCCTCGTTGATAATGGAAGAAATTCTTTCATCTCAAAATGGCATCATAGAATATTCATCAGAACAGGTAAACGGAGCAAAAGAATTTCTTTTTTTTGAAACACTTAATACCATGCCCAATTGGAAAGTGCTTATTCACATACCAAAAAGTGACTTTTATAAAGAAATCGTTCAAATTACGGTTATTGCTTGGAGTCTTCTTTTCGCTTCTATTATTCTGGTGATAATTCTGTTGATGCGTGCCAGTAAAAAGATAACAGAACCTTTAGAAACCACAGTTTCTGAGATTAGTAGTATTAATCTTAAAAATCTTGATATTTCATTACCTAAAACCAAAATTACAGAAATTAATCAATTAACCGATACATTCAAAAAAATGTCAAAAGAACTTAAGTACTCTATTAATGAAGTAGAAAGTGCTCAAGATGAACTATCTGCAGCTTATGAAGAATTGAGTGCTAGTAATGAAGACCTTGAACAATCCTATCAACAATTAGAGAAGATGTCCCATAATTTGGAAGAAATCTTCGAAACTGCGACTCAGATTAA
>CAZVPY010000026.1:0-15128 GCA_964629135.1 uncultured Thermotogaceae bacterium
CGGAGCCAAGAATAACTTAGAATCGATTAAGAAAAACAATGCTAAAAATACTAATGAGAAAGAAGTAGAAACAGAATCAGTCCCTTTACCAAAAACGGAAAATAAAAATCCAAAAAACGAAAAAGAAAAGCATAAAAAAACCAATATAAAAACGGAAAAACCAAAAAAAAGAATCCATAACACATTTTTTCTTTATTTGTTAATGGCTATTTCCGTCTTTTTTTCTATCTCCGCTTTTTTGAAAATGTATGATACTGAAAAGGCCATGCAGAATCGATTAGATGCCATGAGCAGCAAATACAACTCATGGTATCAGGAAATCAAACAAAAATCTGACGAGACGTATGAAACTTTAAAACCAAATGGTTGGTTAAACCAAGCTTTATTATCAGCTAATCTGATAGAAGATTATATCGTTGGAGTTGATGACATTATTAACATCGCACAGAAAGGTGATTTTGCAAATGTAGGTTTCTGTCGACTTTTTATTAGTGGCAATTCGCCTGTGTGGATTTCGGTAGAAGGAAATTCTAAAACATTTTACGGGAAAAACATATCACCCGGATTATCAGAAGAACAATTCTTTTATTATAAACAACCTAAAGTAATTATTGAAGATAAAACGATCATCGTGCCTGAGAATTTCAAAATAACAAGCGGAAATTATGAAAATACTTACATATTATTTTTCAATTTTGGAACAACAAAATTAGTCAAAATGAATGCAAGGTCGATTAATAATGTCCCTTCTGCTTTTGATATTTGGCTTCCATGAATATAATATGATTTAGGAAAGGAGAAACAATGGATTTAAAAAGTAAAACAATAATTGAACACAAAATGACTATTTCTGAAATAGAAAAAAAGTGGAATTGCAATACAGACAGAGCGGTAAAATTATTTTGTAAGGCACTTGGCATTCGGAAACCAAATACAGATAAACTCGATGCCTGGAGTAAACACAAGCTAAAAAAATATGGTTCTTATTCAAATAAAGATAAAAAATCTTGTAGTAGCTCACAGAGTGTGTGTAGTTCATGTCCCTCATGCCAGGGAACATGTGACTGTTAGAAAACTTGACAATCGTTGTTTTTTCGTTTAAAATACTAATGATTGTTTTGAACACCCTTTAGGCGGCTGTAGTTCAATGGTAGAATATCAGCTTCCCAAGCTGAGGGTTGCGGGTTCGAGTCCCGTTGGCCGCTCCAAAAAAAAAGCTCCCCAAGGGGAGCTTTTTTTTATACTGCTTTCTTTTCCTCTGATTTCGCTTTTGGTGAATTATCTGTTTTTATTTTTTTAGCATCCGATTTTGCCTTCTCTTTCGAGTCTGTACCAGGATGGGTTGTGGTCTTTTTGGCAGAATTGGTATCTGTTACATAATAACCACTTCCATTAAACTTAATACCTATCATACCAATTTGCTTATGCATTTTTCCACCACAGATCTCACATTTTTCAAGAGGATCTGAATTGATCGATTGTAATCTTTTCACTTCGTGACCACATTTTTCACAACGATATCTGTAAATGGGCATGAATTCACCTCCCACAAAAATGAAAAAATAATGGTGCCGAGGGCGGGATTTGAACCCGCACAGGAATAATTCCCACATGAACCTGAATCATGCGCGTCTGCCAGTTCCGCCACCCCGGCTTCTTACGCCAATCCTTTTTATGGGATCAGCGAATCTATTTTACATTATAACGGTTGAAAAGTCAATAATTTGATTTTTCCCTGTCCAAAAGTGCGAAGAAAAATTCATTGGTTTCTGTTTCTTTTAATTTTCTGAGAATGAGATTGAGTCCTTCCTCTTCACTCATAGATGCCAACATTTTCCTTAAAACCCAAACTTTCTTAATTTCTTTCTCAGATAGAAGCAGTTCTTCCTTTCGAGTACCGGAAAGATTAATATTAATAGAGGGGAAAATGCGTCTATTGGATAACTGTCTGGATAAAATTAATTCCATGTTCCCTGTACCTTTAAATTCTTCGAAAATAACTTCATCCATCTTACTTCCTGTATCAACCAAAGCGGTTGCTACGATCGTTATACTGCCACCTTCTTCAATATTTCTTGCAGCACCAAAAAAATACTTCGGTCCGTAAAGCGCTTTAGGATCGACACCCCCGGAAAGTAATTTCCCGCTTGGAGGTACAACATTGTTATAAGCCCTTGCTAATCTGGTGATACTATCTAACAATATCACCACATCATGTTTATATTCAGCCATTCTCTTGGCCATAGCAAGTGTTAATTGTGCCACCTTAATTTGTTTTTCAGGGGGCATATCAAAAGGCGCAGCAATCACTTGAGCATCAACAGATCTTGTGATATCGGTTACCTCTTCAGGTCGCTCATCGATCAATAAGACGATTCTTTTCGTGTCAGGATGGTTTTTAGCAATTCCGTTGGCAATATCCTTTAACAAAGTGGTCTTTCCTGTTTTAGGAGGAGCTACGATTAAGCCTCTTTGTCCTTTCCCCACTGGTGAAAAGATATCTATAATCCCCTGATCATGTTCAGTTTGGAATTGCTCGAGAGGATAAATGGGAGTTAAATTGGCAAAAGCAACTCGCTCAAAAACTTCTTCAGGTGGTCTGTGATTTACAGCTTCAATCCTCAATAGAGCAAAATATTTCTCCCCCTCCTTTGGAGCTCGAACCTGCCCAGATACGATATCACCAGTATTCAAACTAAATTTTCTGATTTGTGATTGAGAAACATAAATATCATCGTTATTCCCAGGAAGCATATTTCCAGTTCTTAAGAATCCGTATCCTTCGTTGGGAATGATATCAAGCACGCCTTCGTTAAAAAAGTAGCCAAAATTTTTTGCTTGAGCTTGTAAAATCGCAAAAACAAGCTCATTTTTTCTCATCCTTGTAAAACCGGTGATTTTATATTTTTTCGCAAGGGTGTATAAGTCTCTGATATTCATATTACTTAGTTTTCTGATGTCCACGTCCATCTCTTGAATATTATCTTTTCTATCGTTTTCTTGCTCCATTTCTTCAGAAGAATTTTCATCGACCGCTTCTTCAATCGATTCTATTTCTCCTTTTGCTTTCGCTTCGATATCTTTCTCCAAAACTTTCTCTTCTCCTTTTTTCTGTGTCAAGTTTTATCATTCCTTTCATAGCTTACTATCTAATTTCTTCCAATCTGTTAAAAAACGCTCTATTCCTATATCTGTAAGAGGGTGGTTAAAGAGTTGTTCCAGAATTTTATATGGAATAGTTGCAATATCACACCCCATCAACGCAGCATCAACTACATGCTTGGGATGCCTAATACTTGCTGCGATAATTTCAGATTTGAAATCATAAGTTCTTACTATTTCTAAGGTCTTTTCGAGCATATCCATAGCATCCCAAGCAATATCATCAATCCTGCCTAAAAAAGGACTAATGTAACTTGCCCCTGCCTTTGCCGCTAGAAGTGCTTGTGCTGGAGAAAAAACCAACGTAACATTTGTTGGTATTCCCTCTTTTTCCAAAGTGGCAACCGCCCTTATACCCTCACTTGTCATTGGAATTTTTACAACAACATATTCAGAAAGCTTTGCCAAATATCTCGCTTCATTTATCATAGAATCATAATCTTCACCAATTACTTCTGCACTCACAGGTCCCCTTGTTATCTCACATATCATTCGTATATGACTATGAAAGTCTAATACGCCTTCTTTTGAAACCAGGCTAGGGTTGGTTGTAACACCGTCAAGTAGTCCCAGATTTTTCGCTTTTTTAATCAAATCAATATTGGCAGTGTCTAAAAAAAACTTCATAATAACACCTCCGAGTTGAATTGTTACATATGATGATTGATGAACTTAAAGATTATCTTTTATGGTTAATTGATATTATTATTGTTCAAACTTTATGAAATCATCGAAGTTTTTGGGCTTGGAGATCAAATTTAAGAGTTCAATAAATTATACCATTATTAGAAAAAATAAAAAAACAAATGAACAATTTCCTTATTTTTAAAAAATAAGTTTATCCGGTTTATGCGCTTTCTTTTCACACGACGCAATCTTATGAATTAAAAAAGCATCACCGATCCTATCCAAGTATATCGTATTCGGTACAATGGTGACGGATGTTGATAGAAAAAATTGATCTAAACGGGAGATATCTTCCAAAATCACCTCGTATATACCCCTATGTATTTTTTGAAATAGGAGTAAAAAGGTTACCTGAAATGCGGATACAAAAGAACTGAAAAAACTGAAAAGAAAAGTAAATATCAATCGCTTTCTATAATCGTATTTTTCATCTGTAATTAACTTTCGCTGTATTAAAAATATACAAATATCCAAAAACAGCAAAATTATGTAGGATTCAAAACCATATTGATATGTGAGTGATAACCAAAGTACAGATACCAGGAAAATTGTAAACATGAATTCTCCTTGAAAGGAAAAAGAAGACAGTTAAATGGCGGGGACGACGAGACTCGAACTCGCGGCCACCGGAGTGACAGTCCGGCATGCTAAACCAACTGCACCACGTCCCCACTCATTAAAAAAGTAGTAGAAACTTTATAAATGGCGGGGACGACGAGACTCGAACTCGCGGCCACCGGAGTGACAGTCCGGCATGCTAAACCAACTGCACCACGTCCCCACAACTTAATATATATCAATTCATATGACCTTTACTGGTACCCCCTAAAGGAATCGAACCTTTATCGGTGGATTAGGAATCCACTGTTTTATCCATTAAACTAAGGGGGCAACCACCTTCAACGAATGGAAATATATCATATTTGCATAAACTTGTCAAGTAGCCATTTTTAAAGTTTAATGTTTTATCCCCCGATTTGTAACATTTTCAGTTTGAACACTTTTTTTCTGTTCAAATGTTTGAAAAATAGAGGTATGATATGATTATCACTAAAGGAGATGATCCAAGTGAATCAACTGTTTGAAAAAGAGATAAGAAGAACTTACAAATTCAAGGGCAGGATAATCAATCTTCGTGTTGATCAGGTCATCCTGGAAAACGGTAAGGTGACTGAAAGAGAGATAGTCGAGCATAATGGCGCTGTAGCTGTATTACCCATAGACGCTCTTGGTATTTGCACGCTTGTGAAACAATATAGAAAACCCATTGAAAAAGTGCTTTTAGAAGTACCGGCAGGCAAATTAGATACTGGGGAATCTCCTGAAAAATGTGCTTTACGTGAATTAAAAGAAGAAACAGGTTTAGTAGCTGAAAAATTAGTCCCTTTGGGACATATCTTTACAACAGCTGGTTTTTCAAACGAAAAGATTCATTTATTCCTTGCCTTGGATTTAAAGCAAATGGATTCAAATCTTGATGAAGACGAGTTCTTGAGCGTTGTAAGATTTCATTGGATGGAACTTTTAGATTTGGCTAAAAGCAACAAATTAGAAGATGCTAAAACAAATGCACTAATTCTGAGAGCTTTACCTAAAGTAAAAAAGTTTCTTACCGATAATAATATCGAGGAGTGATAGACAATGATAACAGCTATAGTAAACGGGGAAAAGATGCAATTTGATGATAAAAAATACAATACTTTTAAAGATTTCTACGATAAAAACAAATTGGAAGGTAAGGTACTTTCCAAATTAGTAATAAACGGAAAAGAGGTACCTGTTTCAAAACTGGATGATATTTTCAGTGCAACATTCGAAGGCGGCGAATTAATTGAAATGTCGTTTGAAGAATTGATTCCTTTTACTTTAAATCTTTTGTCAAATTTAATGGAATATTTCGAGAAATTTGAAAACGCTCTGCCGGCTTTTGCTAAGAATATCCGTTCTGGAAGCCAAGAATCCATAGAGGGTCTTAAAAATCTTCAGGAAGGTTTAAAAGCACTTGAAGTTATGAAAACAAATCTCTTTGCATTAACAGGTACCAATGAAGGCGATTTTTCAGAATTATCACAAGAAAAGGGGAAATTACAAGATACACTGGAGAAAATGAATAAAAGTATTTTTGATAAAGATTGGCAGGAACTATCACAGTTAATTGAATTTGATTTACCCAAAGCCATCAAATATTACAAGATTTTATTTAATCAATCAGCTGAAATTCTAAACCAAAAAAAAGCATAGTATAAAACGGGGTGATACGATGTATTCTAATACTACTTATGCACACTTAAAACCTGGAGTAAAGAATCCTTCCAGCAATATGGAAAGCACTGAAACTACGGCACCAATAAAAAAGAAAAATGATTACGCTGAAAAAACTGTTGAAACAGCTACTCCTGCAAAGTTGGTCGAAATGCTTTATTCAGGCGCAATCAATTTTTTAACCCAAGCGATAAAAGCCATTGACCAACAACAATATGATGTGGCAAATGAAAAGATTATGAGAGTTGAAGATATTATTATGGAATTAAACGTATCCCTCGATATGGAAAAAGGCGGCGAGATATCAAAAAACCTGAGAGCCCTTTATAATTACATGTATAAACAACTTCTTGAAGCTAACACCAAAAAAGATATTTCAGTTCTTGAGGAATGCAAGAATTATTTAAATGATTTACGTGAAACTTGGATGGAAGCTATGAAAAAAGAAGGAAGTCTGGCTGAAAAATTACCTGATCCAAACAGAAACAGAATTAATATCGCATTATAAAGAGGGGAATGTAGAATTTTTTCGATAAAAGCAACAATTGTTTTTCCCGTTTTTTTTCGCCTGGTACATTGCTTTGTCGGCCATTTTCATAAGTGTTTTTGAATCAGAACCGAATTCTGGAAATACAGCAACCCCTATAGAGGCTTGAATTTTAATTTTATTATGGTTGATTAAAAAAGGTTGGTTAAAAAAAGACATATATTTTTTGCTTAAAATTCTCAAATCAGAATCATTTGTTATATTAAGGGCCATTAAAATAAATTCATCGCCACCAATTCTAGCAAAAGTGTCACTTTTTCTCCGATTCTTTTCAAAACGCTGGGCTATTCCTTTCAGCAATTGATCACCCACATCATGGCCGTATGTATCGTTTATGCTTTTAAAATCATCCAAATCTATAAAAAAGAGTGCAAAAGAATCTTCATTTCGCTCTGATCTTTTTGTTTCTTGAATTAGTCTATCAGTGAGTAGAGTTCGATTGGGTAAACCAGTTAACGGATCAAAATTAGCCCGGTAAGCCAGTTTATCGGTTTCTTCTTTTTGTTTTGAAAAATTATTTATCGTTCCAATCAAATGATGATCCACTTTATTTTCTTTTTGGCTACGTATAATATTTTTCCCCTGGTGCAATACCCAAACCCACTGATCATCCCTTGTTCTTAATCGGTATTGTATCTCAAAGGATGCTTCAGTGGTTGAACCCGCCTTTCTCAGATTAGAAATAAAGGATTTAAAATCATCGTTATGTATTAAGTTGCACCAGGAACAAAACGAACCATCAAATCCATCAATCGCTATGTTATTTTTCTTAAGCCATCTTTTATCTGTAAAAACCTTACCACTTGATATATTCCATTCCCACAAACCTTTATCCGATGCCCAAAAAGCCATTTTGAGTTTTTCTTTAAGCTCTGATAGCTTTTTGTTACTTTCTATCAATTGTTTTTCTTTTTTTCTTAGCTCAACCGTTTTTTTGTTGACCATTTCCCTTAATTCTATTATATTATTTCTCATTTTTTGTTTTTCATGAGTTGAAATTATTATTTGATTCAGTTCAAAAGCTAGAGCAGCTGCCCCAAGCACATAAGCATTTGATTTCAAAGGAGATACATTTAAAGTAAAACTGTTTTTCAAAGGAGGAATCACTTTACTGTTTGTATATTCCTTTAGTTTTAGAATATGTGGTTCTAATAAAGATGACAATTTCCCTCCTAACACCAAAGCATTGGGATTGATAAGATTTACAGAAATAGCAAGACCTCTTGAGAGCTTCTCTAAGTATCTATCTAAAATTTTTACTTCTTCTAATGATCCAGACGCAACACTTCTAAAAAAATCTTCTAAAACAAATGTCTTTTTTAAAGCTTGTCCTTTATCACACAATTGCTTTAAACCCTCGATTGAAACATACGTTTCAAGACAACCTCTGTTACCACAATAACATCTTCTTCCCTCGGGTTCAACGATTACATGACCAATTTCACCACCGGCATTGTCTTTTCCGGTTAACAGTTGATTATTACTGACAATCCCTCCACCAACTCCCGTACCAAGGGTAATCAACATGAAATTTTGTAGCTTTTTTCCAAGCCCAAACCATTTTTCTCCCAGCGTTGCAGCGCTGGCATCATTTTCAATGACGATATTAAAGCCGGTATTGGATTTAATTGGAGTCTTCAAATCAACATCTTTCCAGTTTGAAAATTGAGGAATATATTTTATAATACTATTTTCTCTATCTAATGTTCCCGGAAAACTAATACCGACAACATTAGAAATTTCAATACCTTCCTTAAGTGCAATTTCTTTATATTCTGAAATCACACTGCAAATTTGCTCAATCGCTCTTTTTGGACTATCGGATAGATAGGAAAGTTTCCAGATTTCGTTAAAAATCTCACCATTTTCATCCACCAAAGCCCCTTTTATTTGGTTTCTACCAATACCAATTCCAATTGTCTTCACTAAACCAACACCTTAACAGTTATCAGATAAAATTATAACATGAATCGTTAGTAAAGCTAATAAAGAAGCCTCAAGTTTTTTATTGTCTTGAGGCATACTTGTTTGATATTAATCTTGGTTGGGTTATCTCGAAAAAAATTTCTTTAATCAGTTAAAAAATCATAAAGTGAGCGCACATGTATTGATTGATCACTAATCTCACCATCACATTGAAAATGCACTACTTTTTTGCCTCCTGAAAAACTAAAATAATTATCACTGAAAATCAAGTCTTCGTTTGATTCAATCAAACAATATAAGACCGGTTTATCAGCTTCAATAATAAGTGAATTTCTATTTTCATCTTTCTCGATTTTGTATTTGATTGTTGGTTTTAAAAGAGACAAATTCTTGGGCGGGGAAAACAATTTGAAACCTTCTGAAACACATTTATTAGATTGATCAAAAGCTTTGAAAAAGAGAATGGTGTTTTTGGGATCTATCCCGATGTCTTTAAAATTTACCCTCTCTACAACTGATGAAAATAGTCCTGAAGCGAACAGACTTCCTTCTTTTTGGTACAGGATTTCACCTGATAAATCCACCAATTTAAACTCATACCTACCGTTGAACTTCACCGGTAAATCATTACAAAACCAAATCTCAAAAAAATCAGAAGTTTCATGGGCATTGAGATAAAAAGAATTATAAAATCTTTTTGCAAAGTAATGTAAAGCCTTCCATCGTCCATAATAATCAACAGAAGACCAACTTGCGACAGGCCAGCAATCGTTTATCTGCCAATAAAGAGCACCCATACAATGACAATTGTTCCTATTTCTCCTCCAATGTTCTACCCCATATTCCATAGCTTCAGCTTGAGTTATTTGCGATAGTATCACTTGTTTTTCAAAAGACCGGGGAATTTTAAATCGTTTCTCCATATAATCATATATCTTTTGATTACCAGCCGGATTCTTTTGGTGATTTTCCATAATTTTACTGTCATACTGCATTTGATTTGTGTCGCAGAAACTTTTTATGGTTTTAATATCTGGAAAAGACTCAAATCCAAATTCCGACATAAATCTTGAATCAAATGTTCTGTATGATTCAAGCGGAAAACCTTCATGCCATACTTTCCAATAATGAGAATCTCCGTAATTTGGTGATTGTGGATCTTGAAAATCGCCTCCAGAGGACGGAGAACTTGGCCAATATGGACGAAAAGGATCATAATCTTTAATTAATTGAGGAAGGGTTTCTTCAAATAATTTCAGATAAAATGATTTGAACTGTGGAACGAATTGATCGAACCCCCAATATAGCCAACCTTCTTCAATTTCGTTGTTGCCAACCCAAATCGCAAGAGAAGGATGGTTTCTTAAACGTTTGATGTTGTCAATCGCTTCTTTAATAACAGATTCTTCAAAACCACTGTAATTCGGAGTTGGTCTACACGCGAAAGCAAAGTCCTGCCAAACTAATAACCCTTTCTCATCACAATAATGATAAAAGGCATCTTCTTCATAAATACCCCCACCCCAAACTCTTATCATGTTCATATTTGCCTGAATGCATGCATCAAGAACTTTTTCATAGGTCTTTTTTCTTGTACCTCTAGCTAAAAAGGAATCCGATGGCACCCAGTTTCCACCTTTTGCAAAAACAGGAATTTTGTTTAATTCGAAATAAAAGGTTTCTCCCCATCTGTCTTCTTTTCTAATTAATTCAATTTCACGAATACCGAAATGAGTTGAATATTCATCCAACAATTGATCCCCATCAAAAAGCTTGACTAAAAGACGATAAAGGTTTGGTTTTCCAAGATCATGACTCCACCATAATTTAGGATTTTTAATCATTAGTTTTTTTTCTGTACCTAATTTCATGGAATCAATTTTCACTGAATGTAATAGAACTTCCCCATCAAAAATCTGATATAGTAATGCTTTATCACCATTTTCTCGAAAATCTTCAAGCTCAGTTTCGAAACTTATTTCAGCTTCTTTCGCAGTTGGTCTACCATGACCATCCCCGATGATAAATTCTAAGTCTGTTTGAACTTGAACTCCCTTAATATAAGCGTCATTAAACGCATGGAGTTCTACTGTTCTCCAAATACCAGAATCGGGAAGTTTAGGACCCCAATCCCAGCCAAATGAGTAATAAGCCTTTCTTAACATTTCAACTCCGGGTATCGCAAATGGCAAAGAATATTTGTTTTTTAAATCAATACTCACTCCAGTATGCTTGAGTTTTTCTTGAGACTCTTTAACCGGACTCCGAAATCTTATGGTTAATTTGTTGTCTCCTTCCTCCAAAAAAGAATATTCCTTTGTTTTGATATACACTTCGTAGATTCTGTGCATATTGTCTCCAAAAAGGATTACTCGATCATTTAATAGCACTTGACAATAAGTATCCAGTCCGTTAAATCTTAACATGCAGTAATTTTTTTCTAATATCTCCCGACTAAAACTTATAATTGTAGAATATTCCCAATCAGTTTCATAAACCCATTGACAATCTTTTTCATTTGTCCCGTAAAAAGGATCCTTAATAACATTGTTTTCAAGAAGTGTCTCGTAAACACTACCCGGGACTTTTGCTTCGTATTTTTTGTTTCCTTTGACTTCCTTTAAACTCCAATCACGATTTAATTCTTTAACAATATGTTCCATGAAATTATCTCACCTCAAAAAACTTTTCTATAGATCTTTAATTTATCCTTTAAAAGACTGCAGGTACAAATTTAAAAGTATTGATATTGATTAATCCCAGATTAGTGATCTTTAACTCTGGAATTACTTCCAGCTGAACAAAGGACAACGCCATAAAAGGGTTGACAATCGTACAACCAAGTTTTTCTTTAACCGCCATAAGTAACTCATTTTGTTCTTTTAATACTTCTTCAAGTGACTTAGTTGACATTAAACCAGCTATCGATAAAGGTAAGGATGCAATCACTTTTCCGTTTAAAGCAACAGACATACCACCTTTGTTTTTTATTACATCGTTCACAGCACATTCCATGTCTTTTTCATTTTTTCCGGTAACGGAAATATTATGAGAATCATGTCCTACCGATAATGCTATTGCTCCGCTTTTCATACCGGTACCGGTTATAAACCCCAAGGCAAATTGTTTGTTATCAGTATATCTATTAACAACGCATATCTTGGCAAAATCTATCTGTGAACAATCCGGTTCACCATTCACAACTTTTGTGGTTTCAATGACTTCTTTGGTCAAAACAGAATCACCAAATACCTTTATTGCCCGAATATTGACTTTGTCTTGTTTAAGTTTGAACAAAAAATCATCAGCTTTATAATAGGGGCAATGTACTGTGTCAACCACTTCTTTGAAATCAGTCAATGGTGGTGGAAACTTTGCAACACATTGGCCTTTTTCTGCTACAATTTTAGCATCTTTGATAACCATCTCAGGAAAAAAATGATTCAAATCAGATACCACTACCATATCTGCTTTATAACCTGGTGCGATTGCTCCCATACTGCGTAAACCATAATGCCTAGCTGTATTAATGGATCCGATTCTTAAAGCTGTTATGGGATCAACCCCTTTTTCAATACTAATTCGAATCATCTCATCTATATCACCGTTTACAATATCTTCCGGATGTTTATCATCGGTACAATATGAGAGATAGGGTTGGGTCTTTTCATTGACTATGGGAAGAAGGTTTTCTAAATCTTTTTCACCGCTTCCATACCTCATCAAGACTTGCATTCCGCAAGATAATTTCTCATATGCTTCATCTGCAGTCGTACTTTCATGATCTGATTTAATGAATGCTGCTGAATAAGCGTTTAAGTCTTTACCTGAAAGCCCGGGAGCATGTCCGTCAATTTTTTTGTATTTATGTCTGAATAGCTCTATCATTGTAAAAAGACTTTCATCTCCATTCAATATTCCAGGATAATTCATCACTTCGCCAAGTCCAAGTACCCGAGGGTGTTTTTCTATAAAACCGATCATATCCATGACTTTCACCATGGCACCGTTTGTTTCCATATTCGTTGCAGGAACGCAAGAAGGCAACATAAAATAAATATTTAATGGTATTCCTTCGGTGTAATTTAAAAAGAATTCAACACCCTTTAATCCCATCACATTCGCTATTTCATGAGGATCCGCGATGACAGTTGTAGTTCCCCTTGCCAAAACAGCTTTTGCAAATTCTCTCGGCTCAAGCATTGTACTTTCAATATGCAAATGTGCATTAATCAAACCTGGAACTAAATATTTTCCTTTTAAATCTATGATCTTTTTCCCCTCTTTATAATCACCAATACCGGCGATACGTTTCTGAAATATCGCCACGTTTGTCTCTTTTATATCTCCTGAAAATACGTTGACAACTTTTGCATTTTTGATTAAAAGATCTGCCGGTTGTTCGCCTTTTGCTACAGGAATGATATCAATCGCCCTCATTTTTACTCCGCTCCTTTTTTTGGTTTTTTGAAAGAAATTCCAAATCTTTCTTCCTCAATATTTCCTGTTGGTTCTATGTGAATTAGAACGTCATAAACGTTGTCAATTCTTTTTTTGATGACTTTTTCCACTTCTTTTGCAATCTCATGTCCCTGGTATACACTCAAATCACCGGAAACTTCTATATCAAGATCCACAATGAAATAAGACCCAATCTTTCTTATTCTTGCCCTGTGAGGATTATGTGCATTTTCAACGGATGAAATCACTTCAAACAATTTAGCATAGATTCCCGTATCGTTTATTCCCTCCATTAATTCGTTATTTTCTTCCAAAAAAATATTTACAGCAACTTTTATAATCCAACCACCGATAAATAAGGCAATCAGCTTATCAAACAAAGGATAATGAAAGATAAAAGTCAAAAGCAAACCAATTAAAACACTAATTGATAAAACGATGTCGTTTCTCATGTTTTTTGCATCAGCAATAAGCATTGAACTATTTTCTTTTTTTCCGATATTGTATTTGTAATAAGACAAGAATATTTTAATAACTATTGAGACCAAAGTAACATATATCGCAATCGTTCCTGGAATACCAGGCGTTTTACCACTAAAAATATCTTGAAGAGATGTGATGATTAATTGTATCCCTGCGTAAAAAATAATAAAAGAAAGTATTCGTGTTGCAATGGTTTCAGCTCTTCCGTGACCATAAGGATGGTTTTCGTCAGGAGGTTTATCAATTATATTAGCAACCCATAATGTTAAAAGAGAAGTTAAAATATCTGTAGCACTATCTACCCCATCACCGATAACAGCTAAACTACCCGTTTTAAAACCTGTGAATATTTTTAGAATAGCAAGGAACAGATTCCCGTAAAAACCTATCCAGGATGCCTTTTTGATGTTTTTTATTCGACTCAATCCATCACCCCGATTTCTATTAACTATTTACTTATTGTACATTAAATCCTCTATTTTTTACAACTCTTTTTATCAAATTTTATAAAAATTGCCTCATCTGCCAAGTTAATGGTATAATCAGCTCGTAAGGGGGAAAGTTTTTCCTAACAACAAAATTAAACATTGGGAGGTCGTGTTATGAATAAACTTCAATTGGTTAAAGCACTAGCTGAATCAAACGGTACCACACAAAAACAATCCGAACAATTCTTGAACAGTTTAATTAAAACTATTGTTGATGAATTATCGGATAGCGGTGAGGTTAAACTTGTAGGTTTCGGGACTTTTAAGACAAAGATCAACGAAGCAAGAAAAGGTATTAACCCTCAAACAAAGAAAGAAATCAAGATTCCCAAAAAAAGAGTACCGAAATTCGTGGCAGGCAAAGACCTGAAAGAAAAAGTAAAATAATGATTTAAAAAGAGGCCAAGAGCCTCTTTTTTTTTTCGACCATTTAGTGAGCTTAACGAATCTTATTCGACCACTTTTTGACCTATACTAATGCGAGACTTCCGAATTATTAAATCCCCTCATTGAGAGGGGATTTAAGTCATAAATTTGGTATTTTCGACTGATTTTCGACATGACATCTAGAGATAATCTTTTTTCAACATGTTTTCAACGCCTTTTTTCGCCATCGGATAGGCAATCATGCTTCCAGCTAAGCAAATGATTAAAAGAATCAGTACCATTTGATTTCCGGTTAAATTGTTTCTTAACAAATAACCCATGTATCCCAGGATACCAACAAAGCCAAATACAATAAGGATTGAATACAATCCGTTGATATTCTGCTTCATTGCCTTTTGAGGATTATCCCAGGTTAAATATGGAAAAGCCGCATCTAGAGATATTTGAAACAGATTGAGGAATAAAACCAACATTTCTGCAATGATAAAGATAATCAACGCTTGTAAAACGCTAACTTGAAAGAGTAAAATAAGAATAATGCTGATAGAAAGTGGTCCAACCGTACTCATGGCCATAACATGAAGTAGTTTCGCCTTAAAAACGGTATTTACTTCAACCGGCAAAATCTTTAATTCGGCCAACATTTTGCCTTCTCGACTAAAGATTGTTGAAGCAAGCATATTCATTGCCCCAACTGTTGTTCCAAGAAGAATGCCTACAGGAAT
>CAZVPY010000027.1:0-14538 GCA_964629135.1 uncultured Thermotogaceae bacterium
TACCCTGGAATGTGGCAGGCCTTATTCCGGCTAAAATGCTTGGCTTTGATGCCCGTTTCATTCCCTTTGCCTTCTTTTTGTACATCCTACCGTTATACCGAATGATGATTGGTGGAAGAGCGGGACCAAAATCTATGACCGGCAAATTAAAAAAATAATAAACAATACCAGGAACAAGGGACCTTTATTGACACTCTGCAGTGTTTTCAGAAAAGAGCCGTGAGCGATTAGTAAAAGGCGTTAAGAAAACCAAAGCTTGTGGAGTTTCAAAGAAACTTGGAGTTGAAAACCACTCCTCGGAATTTGCTTTACAAATTCCATCTGAGCGTAGCGAGTCTACTGGGAGTAAAAAGCAACTCCCTCGAAGTTTCGCTTCGCAAAACTTCACGTTTTTAGCCTTTTGCGTATGAGCGAATCGGTCTCCTAACTGAATTAACATGAAGTTTTACCCACCGGGTAAAACTTAAAGGTTAAAGCCCCGAAGGGGTTTAACCCCGAAGCCGGTCAAGAAAGGTCCCTTGATCCGCTCAAAAGAAGGTATTGCATAATAATTGCAGATAAAAAGAAAAAAAGTGATGCTATAATATAAAAACAAAAATATGGAGGTTTTCACATGAAATGGGATTTGACTTTCTTTTATACGGGCGTAGACGACCCGCAGATTGAAAGAGATATTCAAGAAGTAATACAACAGGCAAAAACATTTGAGAAAAAGTATAAGGAACTTCTTACCGGTTCGTTGACTACAGAATTGGTCGATAGTATGTTCAAAGAACAGGAAGAAATTGAAAAATATGGTGCGCGGGTAGCCCAGTTTTCAGGATTGTTGTTTGCTGAAAACACACAAAATATCGCTGCGCAAAAATTGGCAGGACGGGTTGAAACCGTTATGGCTGATGTTGAGCAGTGTTTTTCATTTATCAATCCCACCCTTTTACAGCACAGTGATGAAGAACTGCAACGAATAAAAGATGAGAGTACTAATTATTCGTGGGTGATTGAACGCATCAAGGAAAGAAAGACCCATACTCTTTCGACGGAAACAGAACAAGTTTTAGCCGCAAAAAGTGCAACGGGGAGAGACAATCTGGGTTCTTTGTACAATAAAGTAACTTCCGCATATCTATTTGAAATGGAAGTGGATGGAGAAACCAAACAACTGAATAATTCCCAAATGCGTCATCTTCGCTACAGTCCGGAGTCTAAACTGAGACGTGAGGCCATGAAGAAATTACTCAGTGGCTATGAAAAAGACAAAACGGTTATTACAGGGCTTTACAACAACATCGCCAAAGACTACGATATTGAGTCCAAAATCAGAAATTATAAGACACCGGTATCCATGAGAAATATGGCCAATGAAACGGAAGATGAGATCGTTCAGCAATTGATTCAAACCACAGTTTCCAACACCAACCTGGTTTCAAAATACTACAGTTGGAAAAGCAAAAAGATGGGGCTTGACCTGGAACTGGCAGACATTTACGCTCCGTTGGAACAGGTGAAACGGGAGTATTCATTTGATGAGGCCAAGGATATCGTTGTGGATACTTATTACCAATTCAACGAAAAAGCCGGCCAAATCGTTGAGAGTTTTTTCAAAGAAAACCGGATTCACTCGGATGTTTTACCCGGCAAAAACGGAGGAGCCTTTTGCTCATATTACATTCCAAACGGGAAACCCTTTGTTTTACTGAATCACAACAATTCCATCAACGATGTACTGACAATGGCTCATGAACTGGGGCACGGTCTGCACGGTACCCTTTCTGCCAAGCAAACCATGTTGAATTATCACACCCCCTTGACTATGGCTGAAGTAGCTTCCGTTTTCGGTGAATTCCTTGTTTTTGACAGACTCTTACCCACATTGAGTGCAAAGGAGAAGCAACTGTTCCTGGCTTCAACGATAGAGGGGAATTTTGCCACCACTTTCCGGCAGAACATGTTTGCAAGATTCGAATTGCAAAGCCACGATCTAATTTCCGAATCCGGGTTCGCCTCATGGGATGATTTGTCCCAACTATACGAAAAAGAATTAAAGATCATGTTCTCCGAGAGTGTCACCATTACAGAAGAATATAAATGGGAATGGGCTACGATTCCGCATATTTTCAATGTACCTTTCTACGTCTATGCCTACAACTTTGCCAATCTGTTGGTTATTGCCCTGTATGAAAAATACAAGGAAGAGGGCGATAAAATGATTCCGCATTATTTCCAATTGCTTGAAAGTGGCGGAAATGACCGACCTGACAGGTTGTTAGATCAATTGGGAATAGACTTGACAGATCAGTCTTTCTGGCAAAAGGGATTTGACTATATCGGAAAATTGATCGAGGAATTGGAATAAGTATCTTTATAATTCCATTTCCAGCTTTGAAAAGTCAAAAGCGGAGAGAAATGCAGAAATTCTTTTTAATTCATCTTTTCTGTCTTTGTAATCCGGTAAAATAGAAGCAACGCGGTTCCAAAACTGTTGGCTGTGATTCCAACATCCCATATGACAAAGTTCGTGCACAATCACATATTCATAAACACGATGGTGAACGGTAATTAATTTCCAGTTGAGATTCACATTCATCTTGGCAGAACAACTGCCCCATCGTGTTTTTGTGTTTTTAATCCGTAATTGATTCACTTTAAAACCAAATCTTTCGGAATAAAGGTCAATAATCCTGGTGAATTCTTCAAAAGCCTTTTTATAATAATAATCTTTTAACATAAGGGGAAGTTCCGAGTAATAGGCTGAATAATGGGGGTTTCTGGTAACGTTTATTTGATCATCATTTCCTTGGATCGTCATTTTTGGTATTGAAAGGTTGGTCGAAATCTTCAATGTTACGCTTTTGCCTTTAAAGGGGAGTTTGCCATCGTCTTTGAGACTAAAATCAGATAGTAATTTGTTCTTTACTGTTTCATAGCTCAACAGTTTGTCTTTTGATTTCATGATCCAAGAGCGCTTGGATTCTAGTATTGTTTGCAACTGATCATGATCAACAAACTCCGGCATTTTTACAAAAAGAATGATTTGATCGTTTTGCTCCTTTAGAACCTGTATAGACACTGTCCTTCTATTAGAACGTTTCGTTTGAACGTTTAACCCTTCAAAAGTCTTCATCTTTCACCCCGGTTGATTATACAGTGAAACACCCTTTCGTTCAATGTTCTTTTTCTTAATTGTTACGCATCTCACAAAAAGAAAATTTTCAAGAAGACGATATGGTAAAATAGACTGGTAAAATGGGGTCAAACCCAACAGTTTTATCGTCTTAGTTTGAGAGGAGTGAGTTTGTGGAAAACGAAACAATGGAAGCGATCAAAAATGTTCATCGCATAGACTACGAAGGTAAAGAATTGATTTTACTTGGCACAGCCCATGTATCAAAACAAAGTGCCCAACAGGTTCGAGAATTAATTGAGGAAGAGAAACCGGATACAGTCTGTGTGGAGCTGGACAAGGGAAGATATGATTCAATCGTTAATAAAAATAAATGGGAAAAGATGGATATCATAAAAATTGTTAAAAGTAAGCAAGCCGCTTTTTTACTGGTCAATTTGGCTTTATCTTCCTATCAAAAAAGAATCGCTGAACAGTTTGGTATCAACGCTGGGGCGGAAATGATAGAGGGAGTCAACGCTGCCAAAGACATTAATGCAAAACTGGTATTGGCTGACAGGGATATTAAAACCACATTTTTGAGAATCTGGCGAGGGATGAAATTTTGGGGCAAAATGAAATTGTTGGTCATGATCATCGCCAGTATCTTTTCAAAAGAGGAAATTACCGAGGAAGAGCTTGAGAAGATGAAATCAGAGGATATGCTCACTGCGACTTTATCTGAACTATCCGATTCCTTTCCAGAACTAAAAGAAACGCTTGTGGATGAAAGAGATCAGTATTTGGCCAACAAAATTAAGACAGCCCCCGGAAAGAAAATATTGGCTGTATTGGGAGCTGCGCATATCCCCGGCATCAAACAGGAACTGAAAAAAGAGCAAGATATGAAAAAAATAAATACTATACCTCGGGGATCAAATGCATGGAAGGTTTTGCTTTGGGCTATACCGGTCATCATTATTGCCTTGATCGTTTCCACGTTTTTTCTAAATCCACCCTCCGGGTGGGCCCAGATCATCAGCTGGATACTTTGGAACGGTTCATTAGCTGCTTTGGGTACTTTGGCCGCACTGGCGCATCCATTATCCATCTTAACAGCGTTCGCCATTGCACCTGTTTCTTCTCTGAACCCCTTGCTGGCAGCGGGCTGGTTTGCCGGTTTGGTAGAAGCCCTGATCAGAAAACCCAGTGTCAAAGATTTTCAATCGTTGTCCGATGATGTGATGAGTTTCAAAGGTTTTTGGAAAAATAAGGTGACAAAGGTTTTATTGGTTGTAATTCTTGCCAACGTTGGCAGTACAATAGGAACACTCATTGGAGGAGCAGAAGTTCTCAGACTATTTTTTCAGAGTCTGTAAAGAAAGGGGGTTGAATGAAAGAGCATATTTGGAAACCGCCCGGTTATCAAATAAGTACACCATGTTATTTTAAAATAAGAGCCCTTATATTCTTAGCGTTAATCCTTTTTACGTTAGTGTCTTATGCTGAAAAAATTGAAATAAATGAATTTTCTTATGATAGAAATTTAATAGGTCTTGAACCCATTTTTACCCAAAAAGTAAAAATCACATCGTTAGATAAAGATTCCTCAGGCCAAGTTTTTTTGAATATTGTTGATGGCTCAAGGGTAAAATTTTTGGGAATTGACATTGTTTATCCCGATGAAGCCATTGCTTTTTTGGAAAAAAATATGGCTGATTCGATGGTTTATCTGTCTTATGAGGGAAAGGAAGAGGATGATGCCGGTTTTAAAACTGCCTATGTTTGGTCTGATGAAGTGTTTGAATACTACAACGTTTCAGTTCTCTGGAATGCTGTTTTGATTATTAACGGTTATGCCCTTCCCCTTGATTTTGATTACACGTACAATGAAATCTTTTTTGCCCTGGAATCCCAAGAACTTGAATCTGTAAAAACCCAGGTTGAAGATGTAAAAACAACAAGAGAAATTAAAAAGACAATCTCCGATCATATTCCACCGGGTTTTGAGCAAATTAATTGGGAAATGAAGAAACCCGAAGTATGGTACCGTATGAATAAACAACTGATTGAAGAACGAGATAACAAGCTAGTGTATATCAACAACCTTTACAATGAATCTTGTTTGTTGACATTCATGTTTGATGAAGAATCTTCAATAAAATCTGTTTCCTATGTATTCAGTTTTGTGGATATCTCACATGCAAAAGAAACCTTTGAAAAATTCGTTAAGAATCTGAATAAAATTTTTGGAGAAGAATCTATATTGGAACTTGAAGATTTCCAGAGTGAAGACAACAAAATAATCCAAGCACATGGCCTTTGGGGAGGACAAAATGCCACTGTGGAACTGTTGATGGGAACCTTAAGCAGAAATGTGCATGCCATGCGTTTAAACTTCGCCAGAATCGACCAGTAATTCACTACTCTTCTGAATAAAACTTTTGATAAATATCTTTTAATCCACTTTTAAGTTGTACCAATTCTATACCTGATACCTTCAAATAATCGATGGCATATCCTTTTCTGTAAGCTTCATAATAAATAACCTTTTTTATCCCCGTTGCAATAATCAACTTGGCGCAATCAATACAAGGACTCATGGTCACATACAATGTACTGCCTTCAAGGGGAATGCCCACCCTGGCGGCATAAGCAATGGCATTTTGTTCGGCATGGATGGTCCGAATACAACCACCTCTTTCTGTATCCTTAATACAACCGTGCTGATCACATTGTGCCAATTTCGCCGGAGCACCATTGTATCCAATGGACACGATACGTGTATCCTTTGTGATAACCGCGCCTATCTTTCCACGAAGGCAAGTGCTTCTCAAAGCAACAATTTGAGCTATCGACATATACATTTCATCATAAGAAGGTCTTGGAAAGCCATCATCAGGCTTTCCAAGTGTATGATATTCCAATTGTGCATATTGTTTAATTAAGTTATCAAATTGATCTTTCACGTTATCATTCCAAATCGCTTTTTTGGATTTCAGGAACAAATTCTTTCCCTTTTACTACGAATTGACCTCCACAAATTGTGGAATCTACCTTTCCTCTTAACATTAAACCATCATAAGGCGTGTAGTCAGTATTCATGTGTAATTCTTCGGAGTTCACCTTCCAAGCGTAATTGGGATCGTATATCATTATATCTGCATCACTACCGGGAAACAAGGTCCCCTTATAAGGATAATATCCAAATATCTTTGCGGGCATGGTACTGAATAAATTAGTCAAGTCCTCAATGGTAATCCCATTATTTTCCAACATCATCAGGTTATAAAGAAGCGGGAAACTTAACTCAACACCCGGTAACCCATTTGGCATGTTCAAATAATCCTCTTTATATTTTTCTTTTATATAAGAGGGAAAAGGACAATGATCAGATCCTATTGTACTCAAAAGCCCTTCCACAAGCTGCTTTCTTAACAACCTTCTTTCCTCTTCACCTCGCAATGGTGGACATACGGTATATAAATGTGACTGTTCACCTAAGAGATATGTGTCGTTTAAATAAAGATACTGGGGACAAGTTTCCAAGAAAATCTGTTTACCCAATTGTTTTCCGAAACACTCATTAACTCGTTTGACCGTCTCACCACTCGAAACATGGGCAATATATACCTTACTGTTAGCATCAACAGCCAACTGGCATATTCTTAGGACGGCTTCTTTCTCCGTAAAGGTGTTATGAATTTTCATCGAATGAGAAGGTAGAACAGGACCTTTCGATGCATACTCTTTTCTTTTATAACTGATTATGGAATCATTCTCTGCATGAACCATCAACATGACTCTGGTTCCTTTAATTGCCTTCAAAAGATCGTAAATATAGCCGTCATTCGTCATACGTCCACTATCACTGTAAGTGGTGAAAACCTTAATAGAACGCATTTTATTCCTGACAACAAGCTCGACAAGTTCTACGGGTGACATTTGGGGATTAGCCACTGTCATGTGTAATTGTGTGTTTAAATAAGACTGAGACGCTTGAGCTTTACGTTTATCAACGAAATTTTGAAGCTGATCTGCATCTCCTGTAATCACATCGGTAAAATCAAAAAAAGTAGTATACCCTCCAAAAGCTGCTGCTTTGGATCCCGATTCAAAATCATCTGCCGAACGATTTTCTCCCATGTCCAAGGCAAAATGTACATGGGGTTCAATCAACCCAGGAAATACATACATATGACCGGCATCGTATATTTCTTTCGTGTCTGGTATCATCATCTTGGCATCCAAAATACTGGCTATTTTACCATCTTTAATACAAACATGTATTCGAAACGTCCTGGTTCCATGGACAATGGTTCCATTTTGTATCACCAGATCATAAGCTGGTTGTTTGGGCATATTATGGCCTCCCTCCCATGGTTAAAGCCATTACCGATTTAGCAGTATGCAGTCTGTTTTCTGCTTCATCGTAGATAACCGACCATTTGCCGTCAATTACCTCATCTGTTACTTCTCTGTTTCTGTCTGCCGGTAAGGCATGCATATATAGGGCATGTTTTTTTGCCGTTTCCATTTTTTTCCTATCGCATATCCAATCCTTGTGTTTTGCTTGCTCTTTTCTTATTGCTTCTTCCGTTTCCCCAACGTAAAAACCACCCCAATTCTTTGCAATGATCACGTCAGCATCTTTAAAGGCATCGGTCATATCATGAGAAACTTCAAGTTTTGTTCCTGATTCCTCTGCGTTTTGTTTGGCTTGATTCATGATACCAGGCATCAAGTCAAAACCCTCTGGATAAGCCAGGGTAACATCCATTCCATAGCGAGGGAACATCAATATTTGGGATTGGGGAACTGACAAAGGTTTAAGGTGACTTTCTGCATAAGCCCATGAAATAACAACTTTTAATCCTCGCAAATTTCTTTCAAATTTTTCTTGTATAGTCATAGTATCGGCTAATACTTGGAAAGGATGATACACATCATCTTGCAGGTTGAGTAGAGGTGTTTTTGAGTGCTTGGCTATGGCATTGAGATATTTATTCCCCTCACCATGCAAGCAATGTCGAATGGCAATGCCATGGCCAAAGCGGCTTAAAACAATAGCGGTATCTCTCGCAGCTTCTCCATGTGCAAGCTGCATATGTGCGGGAGCTAAAAAGTGGGCATGGCCGCCTAACTGTGTCATTCCAGCTTCTATAGAATTTCTTGTTCTTGTGGATTCATCATAGAAAATCATAAACAAAGTTTTATCCTGAAGATATCTGGTTGGTTCTCCAAGGGCAAATTTTTTCTTAAGATCGTAAGAAACATCCAACATTAAATCCAATTCATTTTTACTAAAATCTTGTGTAGTAATAAAATCGCGGTTTCTAAGCTCTATTCCCATAACATACACTCCCTTGAAAGATTTTTATATGAAAAAAGAAACACCCACCAACCTTATTAGGGTTGGAATGGATGTTTTATTATACCATTTATTTTGTTAACCTTTCAATTGAACAGCTTGCTGTAATATCTGATCAGCGGTTTGTACGGTTCTTGCATTTAATTGGATTGCTCTTTGGTACTTGATCAAATTAACCATTTCTTTTGAGATGTCAACATTTGACATCTCAAGAGCATAAGGGACGAGGTTTCCTGACATTCCCTGGCCGGGTTTAAAATAGCCATAGAAGTTAATATCGGGAGTTCCGGTTTCATCAACAGGAACCTGATACAAAAGGGGGTTGGTAGAAGTAGATGCTAATGCTTCTGTGGAACGGAACCTTGCTAAGGGTATAAAAGCTAATTTGGCTTGGATTTCATTTGAATAGTTACCAAGGAGAAACCCATCTGAACTAAATTCAATGTTCGTTAAATAACCTGAGCGTCTTCCCCCTTGTTGTGTGGCAGTCACATCAGCAGTTAATGCTGATTCAACAAGGTCGGTATCTTTCCATTCCACCTCAATCGTCGAACCATCATCATAGGTAAAGATAAAAGCCTGTATTTCTTCTTGAGTTTCACCTGAATTGTTAATAATTTCTTTTGAAATCAACTTTCCAGAAGCGTCAAAATCCAGTTCTATTCCATCTGAATCTGTTTCTGAAGAATCTTTATCAGAAAGAACATATTCATTTGTCAGTCCCTTAAGGGTTATTTTTGAAATATTCCCAGCTTGGGGCAAATCAGCTTTTAAGCGCCACTTACTGGTTTCGATCTTTTCAAACGAAAGGGGTAGTTTATCTTCATCTCCGGTTTGGGCAAAGATATCTACATATGTTACCACCCTTGGCGATTGATAATTGAAATTTAGATCCTCTTGTTCTATGTTTATTTCATTTCCGGTCGCTAAGTCTATTTTAAGATTACTCATGGCTTCACCATTTTCATTTAATAGCTGACCGTTAGGTGAAAAAACGACCCTTTTAGTTTGTGGTGATATTCCTTCAACTATGTTTCCATCAATATCTTTCACTTGAATTGATAATTCATATTCTTCATATTGATCACCTACTGAGCTATCCAGCATGGAATAATCTCTTGATAGCTCAAAATAGACCTGATAAGGTGTCCCCAAGTTATCCGATTGATTGATTCTAACAAGTTTGTCCGGACCAAGTTGAGTATCCAGCACCCCTGAAAATTCTATACTTTCTGTCTTTTTTGGACTGATAGTTTGAAGCTCTTCCAAAGTAATGGGTTCCAAACGATTTAGAAAGCCCCCTTTTTCAGCTTGTGTTGCATCCATCATTTGAGCTTCCGATGGAATATCATCAAATACAATATTACCATTTCCATCATCTTTCCCGAGAAATCCGTACAAAGCCAAACCTGTACTTGTTTGGATGAGATCGGGAAACATATTTTTCTCAAAATTACCCACCTTGGATGCATACAATCTATTGGCAACTGACCCGGCGTTTTGTTCTTTGTTCGGACCCACAAAGAAGAAGCCATTTCCACCAATGGCAACATCGCTGAAAACACCCGTGTTTTCAATAATCCCAGATGTCATAATGGTATCAATTGAAGAAAGGTTCGTCCCCAAACCGGCTCTTTTTGTCCGACTAGTTATTCCAAAATTACCTTGACCATCAACATTATTCGATGCGTAATACCTATTTTCCGCAAAAAGCGAACTAAAAGCCGTTCTTGAATATTTAAAAGCAATCGTACCTTGATTGGCGATGTTATTACCTGTCACATCCACCGCATTTTGGTAACCCATTAATCCGGTCAACCCGGAATATAGCGATCCTATCATTTACATCACATCCAATAGTCTATTGATTACCTCTTCAAACCGTTTACAGTCTGCAACATATTATCCGCAGTGGTAATGGATTTAGAATTCAACTCGTAAGCTCTTTGGGCTGAAATCATATTTACCATTTCCTGAACAGCGTTGACGTTTGATTTCTCAAGAAAACCCTGTGCCAATGTAGTGTTAACAAGCCCCAGGTTTAGTGCGTTAACTTCTCCGCTTTGATCGGATTCAAGAAACAAATTATCACCAATGGATTTTAAACCTTCCGGGTTTGTAAAATCATAAAGTGCAATTTGTCCATAATTAACTCCTTGTGAATCGGTAACTATACCATCTTGAGTGACAATTAAATCATAGACCGAAGCAACACCATCCACATTAACCCCGTCAATTGCATGACCAGCACTGGTATACAAAATCCCGTTCTTTTCATGTAATGCACCATCTCTTGTATAAGCCGGACCGCCGTTATCAAGAATGACTCTGAAAAACCCCTGGCCATTAATGGCAACATCTAATGGTCTATCTGTTTTTTCTATATTCCCTTGGGTATACAAACGTGTTGTTCGTACTTCTCTTACACCCAATCCCGTATAAACAGGCCCCTCAGATTTGTCTATATCACTTTCCGGGCTTCCCGTTTGCTTTGCATAAACATAAAACAAATCAGCAAATTCATTCCTGGATTTTTTAAAACCTGTTGTATCCACATTTGCAAGATTGTTTGAGATCGTATCCAATTTATGTTGTTGTGCGTTCATACCGGTTGCGGCACTGTACATACCCGTAATCAAAATAACCCCTCCCGTTCTAATAGCTTGGATTTATATTCTAGACTCTTCCTACTCTGTTGACTGCAGCATCAAGCAACTGATCTTCTGTTGTAATAACTCTTTGTGTAATTTCAAAATGCCTTTGCGCTGTAATAAGGTTCAGCATTTCTCTAACGGCATTGACATTTGCCCTTTCATATCCCCCTTGAATAACTGTTGCGGTAAAATTCTGCTCAGGTTCGCCAGAAAAATCAGTTTGAGCATAATAATTATCACCAACTTTTCTTAAACCGGTGTTTTCTTCAAACTCTACTACGGCTATTCTTCCGGTTAATACCCCTTCTTGCGTTATCGAACCATCTGAAGCTACAAAGATTTGATCGTTGATGGTTATTCTCTCTCCGGCATCTGTTAGGATGTAATTACCTACTGAGTCCACCAAAAAATTCTCATTGTTTTTGTACCATTGACCGTTTCTTGTATGATACCGTCTTCCATCAGCTGTTTCCACGGTAAAAAAACCGTCTCCTTTAAGCGCGAAATCGTATTGACGATTGGTCATCTCAATGGTTCCCTGAGAAAAAAAGGCTTGTGATTCGTCTAAAACCACGCCACTTTCCATCTTTCCAATTGGATATTTTTTTTGCTTATCGGTCAAGGATTCTGTTCGAAACATTTCCTGTTTTAAATAGGTGCTAAATACGAGACTGTCTTTTTTGTAACCGGCTGTATCAACATTGGCCAAATTATTTGCCGTTGTATTAACTTTTGCCTCTTCAACCAACATACCCATTGCCGCGGTGTATATACCTCTTAGCATCATCTCACCTCAATAACAGTTCCCAAAAGATTGTATCTTTCCAATTCTTCCCGTTCCGGATTATTTGATATCAGTTTAAATCCCTTCAAGATATCCTCGCCGGGAGTGTCACTAATCTTAACCGAAAATCCCGTCCCTAATTCAATACCCTTTCGGAGCCATTGTTCATTTGATGGTCCTCCAGATAAACGTAAACCCTTTTCCAAAAACTCTGCACTTAGGTCCGGAGATAATCTTTCAAAAACGCCTTTAATCATATCTACAAAATTTTCTATTCCTTCATTTAGCAATTCTTCAAAATAAGTCTTTTCTATGGACTTTTCTGTTGCTTCTCCGGTAACTTTATTTCTACCTCTTAGAATCATCTCGTCTTTTTTTGTTTCTGATAATGCTTCAAACAACGCTTTCCTTCCTATTTGAATTCCTTTATCAAAACGGATTTTTTTGAGCATGTTTGAAACAATTTTTTCAAAGCCACCTTTTTGAGTGTCTCCATAGATTAATTTTCCGTTGTTAAGCAAATAAGTATCCATCCGCCCAGCCCCAGTTTGTCCCAGGAATTCAAAACCGTATTTACCAATGGATTCATAAATTGCGGTTAAAACAAAAACAAACTCAGGTACAAAAAGCAGCTCAGAAAACTCTAAGGCATCTCCAACGTAGAAATAAGCCCTTTGCTCCACGTTAGTAGCATAAGGTGGTATGGAAAAAATAGCTTTTACCTTTGTTCCAAATCGTTTTTTATAGTGCTCAGACAAAATAGCTTGGAGCAATAACAATAATGCGTGATGATTGGCAACTGTCCCATTAGAAATGGGATGAACCAATTTTATTTCTTCACTTACTTGAATATCAAGGGCATTAGAACCATAGGCAATTATTTCAGCTTCATCGCTTAAAGCAATAATCCCGGGCCCATGAAAAATTAAGCCCTTGTCGGAAGAAAATATTCTTATGTTTTGAGTACCCAGATCAAAAAACAAATAATCCTTCTTCAAAATACATCACCATTATATGTTTCTACACTTATCACTTTATTCCCTAAGAAAATGTCCATTTGCCTTTTGCCAATATAGGCAGATTTCTAAACTCTTAACACTCTACCTTATCTAAGACACCGGTTTACTATGCCACAGTAAATGGTATAATTTTAATAACTTTCCCTTTTCAAGAGGTGATCTTTTTGTCTAAAGAACTGTATGTCGGCCTCGGCGATGAGGTTATTAACGACTTTCTCGAAGATATGGTTGTTTCATCCAATGAAAATATGGAGAAACTATCAATTATGGCAAATCAACGTACCATAGAGCTAATGATAACCGGTAATTTCAAACAATTAAAAGGAACCTTGAAATTCCATTTATTTTTAGAAGAATTTTCAAAAGATCTCACATCTACAGAAGCCATGATTATTTCTATAAAACCCATTGGGGCGCTTTCAAAAATGGCTTATCCCAGTATCAGGATTTTTAAAAATCGTCTCGAACCTTTTTTTGTTTTTCAGAAAAATATATTAACTGTCAATCTATACGAAATTATCAATCAGAAAAAACCGGAATTACTTTCCATTTTAAGTCGTTATTCATTAAAAAGTTTGGGTATAGAGCCGGGAATGATCATGATCAATTTGATAAAAAAACAATAAATATTTGCCTTTTTAAATCGTTTTGTGTTATAATATTTTTAAGTTTAGTTCCTGAAAATTTAATACAGAGGAGGTGATGATAAGCCCTACCAAACGATCAAATCTATCATTATTATGAAAAAATCAACGATTACGAAGGAAATGGTTGAAATGATCTCCCGCGGAGATCAAAAAGCGGAGATTTTTGCAGAGCTTTTGCAAATATTTGGGGTTAAATATCAGAATCTTATCTCTCAGATTATGCACTTTGAATACGATTATCTCAGGGAAAAATACGATCCGGAAAGAGCCATCAGAAGAGATATTATTGGTCTCTTAGAAACTTATGAAACAAAGGCGGAGATTTATCAACATTTATATAAAAAACACGGTCAAGGCCTTGATGCCATTATCTCAACTGTTTTAGAAAAAGACTACGAGACATTGAAAAAAGAACATATGGAAGGCCAAAAAAACATTGAAAACAAAGCTGAAATAGACTATACCATTTTTTTTACGTTAAACGAAAAATTGAAAGTAACCAAAAACCAAAGATATGATTATCGGCTGACAAAAGATTTTACATATGATAATAAAGCCTTGGTCGGAGAAATCGAGATTAAACATGGGAAGTTATTTATCGGTGCCTATTCTTACGAGGAAAACCTTTTATTAACGGTGTTTAATTTTATTACCATTTTAAATTCAGCATTTAAAGACTATTTTGTTCTAACTCTTTCAAACCTACTTGCAGTAGAAGTAAAAAAACTGATTGAAAATAAACAAATGATATAATTAGAAATTAACATTCATAACAAGAAAATTCTGCTAGGCTGTAACAAAAATCTACAAAAAGATAAAGAAACAGAGCAATACCTACTTGATATTTACTACACGATCGATTCGGAAATGATGAGTATGACCATAATTGCCGAAAAATATCAAGAGGCGGTTTGAAGTTATATTTTTAAAAACAAAAGAATGAAAAAAGGCGTGAATGATTTT
>CAZVPY010000028.1:0-13834 GCA_964629135.1 uncultured Thermotogaceae bacterium
TTTCTTTCGAGCTTCATCTTCGGTAATCAATCCCGCATTGTAATCGGCATCCACGCTCATTTGTTTACCAGGCATGGCATCGAGAGTAAAACGTGCCCCAACCTCGGAAATCCTCTCGGCACCTTTTGTAATAACGATGAACTGAATAATAACGAGAATTAAGAAGATAATCAAACCAACAACATAATTACCACTGACAACAAAATTACCAAAGGTTTTAATAACTTTTCCGTCAAAATTATTTCCATTCAACAAGATAAGTCTTGTTGAAGTAATATTCAAAGACAAACGCAACAATGTAACTACTAACAAGATACTGGGAAAAGAAGACAGCTCAAGAGCTGATCTCACATACATTGTCGCCAAAATAATAACCAGAGAAAAGGAGATATTGATCATTTGAAAAGAATCTAATAAAAAGGTGGGGACGGGCAAAATCATTAAAAAGATAATGCCAACAACCATTAATGAAACAATGACATCCCTATTTTTCATCATTTACACCTTACCTGAATTCTTAAAAACGAATGCCAATACCTCTGCAACTGCTCTATACATATCATTCGGAATCTCTTCTCCAATCTCCACTCTATCATATAATTCTCGTGCCAATAATTTATCTTCATACAACGGCACATTGTATTCTTTTGCTATTTCTCTTATCCGAAAAGCCATGTTATCAACACCTTTAGCCACAACAAGAGGTGCATTCATCTTATCCAATTCGAACCTAATCGCTATGGATAAATGAGTCGGGTTTGTTACAACAACCGTAGCAGATGGCACTTCCTCCATCATCCGGCGTTGTGACATTTCCGACATCATTTGTCGTTGCTTCCGTTTGATCTCAGGGTTCCCTTCTATATCTTTTCTTTCATCTTTAACTTCCTTTTTTGACATCTTGATATCCCTTTCAAATTCCCATCTTTGATAGAAAAAATCAACAAAACCCAAGACAATTAAAGCCAATGCGATTCTCAAAGCCATTTGATAAAGTGAATCAGCCAAAAAGATGAGAGATTGTTCTATAGAATAATCAGGTAATAAAAAAAGAATCGACCAAATACCATTAATGAATGAATAACCGATAAAGCCTAACAAAGCAAGCTTAGCAAGATTTTTAAGGAGTTCTATCACGGAACGCAATGAAAACAGTCGTTTAAATCCTTCTATAGGATTAATCTTGTTCAAATCAAATTTAAAAGCCTTTTTGAAAACAAGTAATCCTTTTGTTTGAGCAAAACCCGTTACGATTGCCATAGCAACTCCGGAGAGTAAAATAATGACCAACCCCCACAATAAATCCTGCCCCGTCAGAGAAATATACTCTCCCAATGCTGTATATTCTCTATAACTCCCCATGTTAGGTAAAGCACAGAAAAACGTAAGCATTTGCTCCATGCCTTTATAAACCATGGGAATCATTAATCGAAGCATGACAATAACCCCAAGAAATACGATTGCCATAGCAAGGTCTTTAGAATAGGAAACTTGGCCTTCTTCCCTTGCCTTCTGTCTTCTTCTTGGTGTAGCTTTCTCAGTTTTATCAGGATCTTTGGCAAAAAACTGAATATCAATTTTTACTTTTCTCTTTTGTTCAGTTAAAAGAAATTCATCGTATTTGATATCCAATCCCCCAGTTCTCGTGTATATCTTACCATAGTCTCCGCAAGAATAGGTAAAAGCCCAATAAGAATAATTAAACCAACCAATATTTTTAAGGGAATACCTACTATAAAGACATTCAATTGCGGCAACAACTTGGCCATAATCCCCAAGACAACCGTTACCAATAACATAAAAACGATCATAGGCATTCCGACTTTCATACCAAACACAAATACCTCTCCCAAAACGATGGAAATGTTCCATGCGATATCTTGATCAAAGCCCATAATCCCTGCGGGTACTTGATTAAAGCTTTCAATAAGTATTCCCAGAAGAATAACCGGCCCTTTAATGATGGTAAAAATATAAGTCCCCGTTAAGAAGACTAACTGTCCCACTATAACACTTTGCGTTTGACTTTGTGGGTCAAAGATATTGGCTGCAGCAAAACCCAATTGATAACCAAAGATATCTCCGGCAAATAACAAGCCGAAAAACATAAGATTTGCTACTAAACCGGCTGATAGTCCGTATATAAAATTGATTAAAATAATTGCAATGGTGTCTCCAACCGGTAAATCCATGGGAATATAATCGGGAACAAAATAAAGAACAATAATAGAAAGGGTAATTGTTAGCGGTACCTTCACACGAAGTGGAAACAGATTCCCCGAAAAAAAAGGGGCCACAACAAATAAGCCAGAAAATCTTGAAAGAATTGCTATCCAAGTCATAAACCTGAAAAAAAACCAGTTCTGCAGGGTAATATCCATATTCAAATTAAATTAAGGCAAAATAATAATTGAAAATCTGCGTAAAATAATCGATTAAATTTTCCAGCATCCACCCTCCAAAGAAGACAAGCGTAAGAAAGACAACCAATATTTTTGGTACCATAGTAAGGGTCTGCTCGTTGATAGAGGTGACTGCTTGAAATATTCCTATCAGCAACCCAACACCCAAAGCAAGAATCAAAGCGGGAGCTGCTGTTATAAGCAATGTGTAGACACCTTCTCTAACAACATCTAATATTGATTCTACTGTCATAGGCTTCCCCCTTTTTACTATTCTCAATGATTCATTATAACATGATTTCCACTTGATTCTTTTAAATCTATGATATAATACACATGAAGTTAAATTTACAATTTTAAGCTCCATATTATTTTCATAGCTTCTCGTCAATAGCACTTGTAATATTGACTTTCAAGATATTAGAAGAATGGTATGCAGTTTTTTCAATTTATTTGTTGTTATAACTTAAACCTTAGGAGGTTATTATGGGAAAATTCGTCATTCGAGAAACAAAAACCGGTGTTAAATTTGACCTAAAAGCCGGAAATGGTGAAGTAATTGGTACAAGCGAAGTTTATTCTTCCATCTCAGCATGTAAAAATGGTATTGAAAGTGTTAAGAAAAACGCAGAAGCAGCAAAAGAAAAAATCGAAGATCAAACAGTTGAAGGTTTTGAAAAAGTAACCAATCCGAAATTTGAAATGTACGAAGACAAAGGTGGCGAATTCAGATTCCGTTTAAATGCCAGAAACGGTGAAAATATTCTGGCATCTGAAGGTTATAAATCTAAAGCATCTTGTAAAAACGGAATCAACAGCGTTATTAAAAACGCTCCTGATGCACCAGTCGTAGAGGAATAAAAAAAATTAATGCATTTGTAAAACTTAATAATACCCACCTGCGACTTAAATCAACAGGTGGGTTTTTTAATCAGTTTAATAACGGATTTATTTATAAAACTCTTGAAAAACCTTAATCAAGTAATGGTGATCCATGACTCCGCATAATTCTTTAATAGAATGCATAGAGAGCATGGGATTTCCAATGTCTACCGATGGAATTCCCAATCTACCTGCTGTTATTGGTGCAATCGTACTTCCACCACGTTCATTTGAATGATTAACAAAACGCTGCACAGGCACATTTGCCTGCTTACACAACGATTCAAAATAAGCAGCTGACTCACTATCGCTGGTATATCTGAAATTTGTACTGATTTTTATTACCGGTCCCCCGTTAATCAACGGTTTATTTGTTGGGTCGTGTTTTTCCTGAGCATTTGGGTGCAAAGCATGTGCCATATCTGATGAAATGACAAAAGAATTTTCCAAAGCTCTCAAATACGATTCGCGTCCTTCACCCATGCTTAAACTAATTCTTTCCAGTATTGACCCAAGCAATGGTGAGTCCGCTCCCTGCATTGTTTTACTGCCGATCTCCTCATTATCGAAAAACATGGTGATTTTTGTTGCTTCACCAACAGGCGCTCCAATTAAAGCCTTGAGAGAGGCATAAACCATTGCCAGATCATCCATTTGAGAACATGAAATCATATCATTATCCAACCCAATAATCTGACCTTGAGCCAAATCGTACAAATACAATTCAAAATCTAGCACGCGGTCTTTTTTAACCTGCATTTGCTTGGATAACAATTCTTTTAAATCAAATTTCTTAGTTATCTCTTCTATTGAACTGATAAATGGGAGCAGGTCTTTCTGTTTGTCTACTTTAAATCCAGAATTAACTTCCCGATTCATATGAATAGCTATACTGGGGATGATAGTTTTAATTTTATCCACTTTCACCGGTTTTGAAATAATCTTTCCGGTTTCTTCATCCTGAATAGCAACTCTACCCGCTAGGCCAAGTGGTCTGTCAAACCATGAATATAAAATAGGTCCACCGTATACTTCGGTGTTTAACTTAAGATAGTTTTCACCAACATTCAGTTCAGGGTTTGGTTTGATTCTGATAGCAGGAGAATCAGTATGCGAACCGATTATTTTAAAACCGGCATTAGACGGGGGTTTATTTCCTACGATAAAAACCGCCATTGAAGAATCATTCTTCGTAACGTAATACTTTCCTCCTGATTTCAATTCCCATTTTTCTTTAATGTTTAGCTTCTGGAAACCAGCCCCATTCAAAACAAGTTGAGCCGCTTCAACAGCATGAAATCGACTGGGTGACTTTTCAATGAAACTGATTAATTCTCCTGCTTCTTTTAAATAAATATCCTTCAATGACTACATCTCCTTCATTCTTTTAAGTGTTTCAATTAAAAAGGAATAAACCCTTCCCGCCGAATCTAACTCAAGATGTTCATCAGGAGTGTGAACATCGTGCATATTTGGCCCAATGGCAATCATGTCAAGATCATCCCTAATTACATCGAGAAAAAGACCACACTCCAATCCCGCATGAATAGCTTCAACAATTGGCTCCTTACCATATAAATCCTGATAAACCTTCTTCATGTGTTCTCTTAACATGGAATCTTCCCGATATTTCCAACCTGGATAATCCGAATCGTTTTCAAAATCACAGCCGGTATAATTCGCAAGTTCTTCCAGTTTTCTGTTTATTTCAATCTTTTTACTTTCTACAGAACTCCTTGTCGAATTTTCGAAAAGAATTTTATCGCCTTCAAATGTAATAACACCTAAATTATTGGAGCTTTCCACCAAGCCTTCTATATCTTGACTCATCGTGTTGATACCATTTGGAATATTTAACAAAAGATGAATAATCTTGTTTTTTATTGATTTTTTTAAAGGTAATTTTTTATCTTTTGGAAGATCCTTAACCTCAGAAAATAAAATTTGAAAATCAGGATCTGTCTTCTTAAATTCGATGGCAATCTTTTTCTCAAGTTTTTTGATCAATTCTTTGACCATATCGATATCTTCTTTTTTATACCCCAAAATAGCTGTGCATTCTCTCGGGATAGCGTTCATTTTCGCACCACCCTCAAGTGCGTAGAGGTTGAACTTCATTTTCCTTTTCATATCATACAAGAGACGCCCCATTAGTTTATTGGCATTCCCCCGTCCTTTGTGAATATCCGCTCCGGAATGTCCTCCCCTTAATCCTGTTATGGATAGTTCCATTGTGATTTCATCCGTTTTGGATTTTTTCTTTTTCAAAGGGAGAATCAGTTTCGTCCTGACTCCACCAGCACAGCTAACGAGAAAAACGCCTTCTTCTTCACCATCTATGTTGATCAAAGTTTTACCCGTCAGTTTTTCACCTTCCAACTTCATCGCGCCCACCAGACCAGTTTCTTCTTGGGTGGTAATAAGGATTTCAAGAGGGGGGTGAGGCAAGTTTTTATCTTCCAGAATAGCCATACAATAGGCCACCGCAATCCCATCGTCCGCACCAAGAGTTGTACCCGAAGCACGTAGAATATTGCCATCCACTACTAATTGGATGGGATCTTTGGAAAAATCATGTACAGTGGCTTTATTTTTCTCGCATACCATATCCATATGCCCCTGAAGTATAACGGGATCAAGATTCTCATATCCCTCTGATGCAGGTTTTTTTATAACGACATTCCAAACCTTATCTTGATAGGCTTCATACCCTAAATCCTTCGCAAATTGGACTAAATAATCGCTGATTGCCTTTTCACTTCCTGAACAACGTGGAATGGCACTAATCCTTTCAAAATTTCTAATCACTGCTTGAGGCTCAATCGTTTCAAGTTTTGACATATTATCATCCTCCCGTAAAATATCTAAAGTTCAACCTATTATAGTACATATTCCTTATTATTAAAAATTGAATTTTCATAATTAATAAAAACAGCTTGAAAAAAGTAAATAAAATCATGTTATAATAGGATTAATTAAATAGGGGGGGAATAAAAATGAAGAGTAAAACCACTTTTTTGTTTATTATTCTATCGATTATTATAGCCTTGGGGCTCACCTCTTGTATGAACAATAATGATGATCCTATTCCGGATCCATATTTGTCATTGGAAGAGTTGGAGGTGGGATTTTTCAGAAATGGAAAGATTTTATTTTCAGTTGAAAATCCTGAATTATCGATGTTCAGTACTACAGATGCTATTGGTATTAGAATGTTAAAAGAAACAAACGACGTGTATCAAGAAGATTTTTCTTGCCTGGATTTTATTTCAATTTCACAAAACGCCATAACTTTCAAAAATGTTTTTTACACCTCTGAAGCCAGCAAAACAATCAGTTTGCATACTTTAACAAATGGACAAACACTTGATTTGAATGGTGATGAAAGCTGGGACATAAGACTTTCCGCTACAAACACTGCGTTTTCCGAGAGCAGGAACTTTTCGGATGTTGTTTTTATAGAACTCAACAACGCGCCGGATAGATCAACAACATTCAGAACAATCCCTGGCAACGAAGAAAAAAAATACCCAATTATGACCATTAACAATGCCAACAAAATTTGTATTGATGAAAAAGCCTTATCCGGTTTTAACAATTATGATCCAGGTGAACGAACCATAGACATCAATACAGGGGCTTTAGATATGGAAATCACCAAAGATGATTTGTTCCTTCTGGGTCCTTCTTTCAACAATACCATGGGCTGTCCCATTAAGAAAATCGAAAACATTGAAGGAACAGGTAGTATCAGAACACTTCACCTTGCGGAACTGGATGAATCAGAATATTCACAATTCTTCCGAGGAACGAAGTACAAAGATATTTATGGATCAAATCCCGATGAACCTTATCTGATTGGCAACAGAGCCAATGAAGAATACGTTCTTTGGTCTGGAAAAATTGACCATAAATCTCAAACTGAAAATTCTACAATTAGAGTCTACTCACACGAACCTATTCAAATGATTCTTTCTTTCATTGATATTGATTTTGAAATGGGATTGAATGACGACTTAATACGTTTTTTCTATCACCCAATTTATGCCATAAGGGGAAACATCACCATGGAAGTCAACGCTTCACAAAGGGAAATATCCAAAAACTACTTCTTTTCTGAACCCATCGCCTTTGACGGATTGAGTATCCCACTTTCCGGCCATGTAAGATTTGGCTTTTCCAATCAAAGTGAGGGAGAAGGACGGATTGACTCACATGTAACCTATCAATTTGATAATACCTATTATTCCTTGAGAGTTGATGCACAGGATTGGGACAAACCTTCACAATGGATTCCATATGCGGATTTTAGAAGGGATATCAAAATTGTTTCCGCAACGGGCACAATGAATACGTGTGATTGTTCTTTAACTCCGTCACTGCATCTTGATAGTACATTATCATTGTTGAATCTATTTCATTCCCAGCAAAATGATCTCCGATTTGGTTTAAATTTCAATAATTATGAACATTCTGGAAATTATCATTTAGATGTAATACCCTCCTTTGAACTAACCACAGAATACACCGTAGAATATTTAAAACAGCAACGATATCATTTCCCAGCCAAACCGGTTTATTCTGTCGAGCTAAGCCCTTATTCAATTTATTAACGCTTTCTTAATGATTATAGAAAGGCCTTGGGAATATCCCGGGCCTTTTTTTTGATTTTCACATTTGCTATTATAATCATGCACGATTTCTGTTATAATCCCCATGTAGATTTTTATTATTGTTCAAGGTGATAAATATGAATTCCTTTTTTCAACATTTTTTAACAGAGCTAAAATATATTATCAGAAATCCCATTTATTTTGCCATTCTCATCATTACACCCTTTCTTTTACTGACTGTTTCATTGATGTTCATTCCTACCGAAAGGGCTTTGGATGATATCTCCATTGGTGTTCTGGGTGAAGATAAAACATTTTTGGGCAAGTACTTGGCTAATTTTATCTTAGGCTTTTTAAAACAAGACAATATCTATAAAATCACAGACAAAGATCAAGCTTTGACCGCACTGGATAAAGGTGAAATAGATGGTTTGATTGTTATTCCCGTGGGGTTTACAGCTAATATGCTACAAGGTAACGAAACTTATATTTCGTATATCCCCAGTAGTGCATCGCTTTTAGAAAGCGTCACGATTTTTAAATTACTAAGAACCGCTTTGGGCGAAATAGAATATGGGGCCATGATAGAGATGGATTTGGATGAAAAAATGAAACCGTCAAGAGATGTCAAAGTCCCGGAACTAAGAGTTGAAGGCATTGAACATAACACGTTAGATTATCCGGATGTAATGGCCCCGGGAGTATTGGCGTTCGTTATCCTTTCAACAATGCTCATCGGTATTACCGGTTCTGTCAGCAGAGAAAAGGATAAAGGTATCATTGATGGTTTTAGAGTGACGCCATCCAGTAGGCTTTCATACGTCTTGGGGAAATATTGTGCCCATTCGATCTTGGGGCTTATTCAAACTGTTTCATTGTTGTTGGGAAGTATTTATATATTAAACATCAATTTTGAGGGTTCCATCCTCATTGTGGGATTATTACTCACTATTGGCATGTTAACCTATTTATCTTTAGGACTTTTGATCTCTGTTTTTTCGCCTAACGGCGATGTTTCTATGGGTATTGCTGCTGCCATTGTTTTTCTCATGTTTCTCGGTGGTGGTATCTTCTTCCCCATTTCACAAATGCCAAAAGTCATGCAGCTCATCGCACCTGCATTACCCATAACTGTATTAACCGATGTTTTAAGAAAACTGATGATTGCCGGTAAACCTTTGGGGTCTTTGCTAAACGAGGCCATATACTTATTTTCATATCTGGGAGCATCATTAATAGCATCGTTAATCATCTTTAGAATTAAAACAAAATAAAGTTGAATTAGAAAGGAAATGAAAATATAAATGGATAAGGATTTTGACATTATCGTAGTAGGAGCTGGCCACGCAGGAGTTGAAGCTGCTTTGGTTGCTGCCAGGTTGGGGAAAAAAACACTCCTTCTCAATTTGAATTTAGATACTGTTGCCTGGGCTCCGTGTAATCCCTCTGTCGGTGGTCCAGCAAAAGGCGTGGTCATCAGAGAAATTGATGCTCTAGGTGGACAAATGGCTAAAAACACAGATGCCACAATGACGAATATCAGGATGCTAAACACCAGTAAAGGACCGGCAGTTCACGCATTAAGGGCTCAAATCGATAAGTACGATTACAGTGAAGCAATGACAAAAAGTCTGATGAGTCAAAATAACCTTTATTTAAGATATGGTCTGGCGGAAAAGCTTCTTGTGAAAGGCTCAAGAGTAATGGGTGTCAGAACCCACTTTGGTGAAGTTTACACCTGCAAATGCGTGATTATTACAGCGGGAACGTTTATCAAAGGAAAGATATTTGTCGGTCCTTCAGAGTTACCTGCCGGCAGGCTTGGAGAATTTTCAGCCGAGCTGATCTCCGACTCCATCCGGGAAATAGGATTGAAAATCGACCGATTTAAAACGGGCACACCAGCAAGAATCAAAAAATCCAGTATTAATTTTCAAGCACTTGAAAAGCAAACAACATCTGATACACCGTTGGCCTTTTCTTTCTTTTCAGAGAAAAAAGTACTGCCGGATGAGTGGCCGGTTTACATCACTCGAACAAACTCAAAGACTCACGATATCATTCAAAAAAACATTCACTTCTCACCCCTGTACGGTGATATCAAATTGATTGGAGGAACAGGTCCCAGATATTGTCCTTCCATTGAAGATAAAGTTCTGAAATTCAATGATCGAGATTCCCATCAGCTTTTTATCGAACCGGAAACACGTAGGAATGAAGAATACTACATTGGAGGCTTAAGCACCAGTTTGCCTTTTAACGTGCAGGAAGAGATGATTCACTCCATTCAAGGGCTTGAGCACGCCCAAATTGTCAGGCCGGCATACGCAGTCGAGTACGATTATATCCTTCCCGAACAGTTAACACCCCATCTTGAAACAAAATCCATTGAAGGACTCTTTTTCGCCGGGCAGGTTAACGGAACCAGCGGCTATGAAGAAGCAGCCGGTCAGGGATTCATTGCCGGTTTAAACGCCGTGTCTAAAATCGATGGCAAAGCACACTGGTTTCCAAAAAGAAACGAATCCTATTTGGGTGTATTGATCGATGATCTGGTCACAAAAGGAACGGATGAGCCGTATCGACTGTTAACCTCCAGGGCTGAGTATCGACTACTTCTAAGGCATGATAATGCCCATCTGAGATTGGCCAAATACGGTTATCGTTTTGGACTTGTTCCGGAAGAATTTTATCAAAAAACCGTTGACTTGGAATATAGAATCAACAGTGAAGTTGCAAGACTTGCAGAAGTACCTGTAAAAAAAAGTGATGAAATCAACGATTTGCTTGTAAAAAATAATTCTTCTCCATTAAAAGAATCCAAGAGATTCATTGATTTGTTGAAAAGACCGGACATTAACTACAAGATGATTAAAGAATGGGATGATCAACCCATCGAAGATGAAGAAGTGATTGAACAAGTGGATATAGAGATTCAATATGAAGGCTACATCGAAAGATCCTTTCGTGAAATCAAACAGTTTGAAGAGATGGAAAGTTTTCTAATCCCCAACGATGTAAATTATGCAATGGTTGAGAACTTGGCCACAGAAGCAAGGCAAAAGTTGGAACGCATTAAACCCTCATCAGTGGGACAGGCATCACGAATACCAGGCATCAATCCGGCAGATATAGCCAACATCATATTCTTTTTAAGACATAAAAATAAAGGCAAGGGCAACAAATGAGTGATTGGCAGGGAATCTTTACCCATTCGTTTGCTTCCATCATTCCGGTTTTTTCAATATTTATAACCGGATTTATATTTGGCAAAGTTTTTAAAGATAAGTCAGTCATGCTTTCAAAGCTCGCTTTCTACTTATTTGGAAGCGTTCTAATCTTTACCTACATCACTGAGCATGTCCCCACTTTGGATATGATTTGGCGTTATTTCTTGGGAACACTCATTGTGACTTTTGCTATTGTGATCATTTATTGGGTATTCGGTAAAATCACCAAGAGAAATTTCATCCTTTGGTCTTATACCAATTCTTTTTCCAATACAGGTTATATCGGCTATCCTGTTCTTGAATATTCCATCGGTCCTCAGGCGATTCCTCTGGCAGTCATCATGGCAAGTGCGAATATGGTCCTTCTACCCATCATCGGCACCACGATGCTCTCTTCAAGGGGCAAAGGACTCATCAAAAAAGGATTGATGAACATCTTAAGGATTCCATGGCTTTATATGGTGATCATCTCTTGGACGCTAGGAACTTTAGGTTTCAACTGGTTGGAGGATTTGCCCAAACCGGCCGTCAACTATGTCAGTATGCTAAAAGACAGTGCTATTCCGGTAATATTACTGGTTGTCGGCGTTAATCTTTCTCGCATACCAATCAAACTAAAAAACCTGTTTAGTATTTTACCCGCATCCTTGATGAAATTATTCCTTCCCCCGGCCTTGGCACTGATCGTTGGAAAATTAATTGGAATGGAAGGGTTGGTCTTTCAAATCTTCGTCCTGGAATTGGCAATGCCAACAGCTGTCAACACAGCTATTCTTGCAGAAGGACTTTCAGAATCAAATAGCCACGAAAAGGAAAAAGAGTTCGCCAGTGCTGTGGTGGTCTATTCAACTTTTCTGTTTTTATTCACCTATCCCATCTGGTTCTCCATTGTAAGTGGAGGTATGTGATCCCAAATTGAAAAAGAAATTAAAAGATATTGCTTATGATGCCCAGTATTTAAAAAATTTAAGCGAACTGCGGGCAAAATCGAAATACATCCGAACAAACTGTTCAAGGGAAAGACTAAAGACAATGACAAAAAAAAGTCTTCGAGCATTGTTGAAGAAATGCGATGAGAGATTGTTCGAAAAACTGAAACTAAAAGACACACTCAGTATCGTCATTGCCTTTGATGAGATTCTCTATGGCAATTCTAAATTTAAAACAAGATTGAAAGAAGCGCTAAAAATTCTTGAATGTGATGATTGGACACTATCACCATTCCTTTTTTACACAGCCCCAAGATACTTTTACTTTCCCTCAAAAGGTCTGATCAATTACGCAAACAAACAGTTGAATTTCAACTCCTCCCAATTCACGTATCTGCAGTTTAATACCAAAATTGCTCAAGCGTTAAAAGGATCAGATATTTCCGACTATTTTAAAGACCCCATCGAATTGGAAGCAGCCTTTAAAACCCTTTCTTATGACAGTTCTCCCTTTGGAACCCAAACCACTCCTTTTTCAGATTCTCAGGATATCAAAATCCAAACTGAAATCCTGGAAGAAATACAGAAAATGGATATTTACCGATTAAAGGAATTGGAAATAAAATGGATAAGAGACTTCTATTCCTCTCTGGAACCTCATCAAAAGGACTCTTTGATTGAACATCTAAGAACTCACTCCGTCCACCCCTATATAAGAAGATTGATGACACAAAAACCAAAAACCGGTGTTGTCATCGATGGGAGTAACATCATGTTTTCCGGCCTGATCGAACCCGACCCTTTGAGATTAAAAGAATTGTTGAATATCTTAGGCATCAGCGACATTCTCTATTTTCCCCTTATCTTTATCTTTGATGCCAATGCGGATTTTATCGTGAAAAAAAGAAGAGACTACTGGGAAAAGGCTTTCATCAATAACCCGACCGTTTTTTTCCACGCCCCGGCAGATGAGCTGGTCTTAAAAAAAGCTTATGAAAAAAAATATCACATCATCTCTAACGACAAATATCGAGAATACAACGCAGAAGATGTCAAAATCTTTCAATTCCGGCCTGACCGTGGTGAATTCTATCTTAGACAAACCAATTAAAGCCTGCTGAAAAAAACATCTTTCTAATTTAGTTTTTGTATAACCCATATATAGTTTACTTGCTTATAATAAACCACATTCGGTTGATTTTTTACTCTAATGCTCTGATGACATAATGTTCACTTTCGTAGGTTTTTACGGGATAATTTTCAGCAATCCTTTCAATCTCAAGTGTTTTTCCACCTTCTGTTTTTTTATACAAAAAGGCATCTGTAAAATAAGAAGGATTTGCAAGTGCAGTTCGATAAATCGATGAACCTTCGGTGATGATTTTGCCCTCACCTTTGTAAAAATAAATCACGTGGAAGGTAGTGGATTCATCCGTTAAAATTGATGAAAAGTCTTCCAATTGAGATGCAACCTCCCGGTATTCTTCGATTTGAACATCTTTAAAATTACCTCTAAGGGCGATAAAAAAGTCCCTTTCTTTTTCTGTTCTTAATACCGCAAATGAAAAAAGATCATAGATCAAAATAAAAATCAAAAATAACGCCATGATAATCTTATTTCTCTTTTCGTTGATCAAAGGTCCCAGATAGGGAAACAAGATAATGAGGTTGATAAGGGATAAGGTAATGAAAACCGATGAACTGGTTCGGTTTCCGGTTGAACCTAAAATAAAAATCATGATAAAGGGTGAAATGAAAGTTAGAAAAAGAGGAGACAG
>CAZVPY010000029.1:0-11553 GCA_964629135.1 uncultured Thermotogaceae bacterium
AATCTAGGAGACGTTGGAATAGGTACACGCACACCAGAAGCAATGCTTGATGTGAATGGCAAGATAAAGACCAATGAATTTAGGCTTCTAAATAATCAGATGGCCGGATATATATTACAATGTGATAACGATGGTAATGCTTCATGGATTGATCCTGTTGCGATTAATGACGGTGATTGGATTCTGAATGGAAATGATATTTATGTGGATGATTTAAAGGAAGTGGGGATTGGCACAAGTGCTCCGGCAGCCCCGCTTCACCTCGTAGGAAATATGTTGGCCGAAGGCAATTTTCAAGGAGGACGAACATCATGGGAACCTTTATCCATATTCGCAAATAGTAATGAGACAGATGGGGCGTACATGACTTTAGCAGGGAATTATAGTGAAGCTCAGTCTATAAAACTATATTCACAAGGAACAGATGGAAGAATAGAATTCCACCATGAAAATACTCAAGTAATGTCTATTAGATCCAATCATAATGTATATATCGGAACACCGAGTGAAAATTCTGTCCTCTACGTAAATGGAGAAATTGAAACTGGCAGAATTAGAACTAGCTTGGATAGCTGGCCTGATAATGTTTTTGATGATGACTATAACTTGATGACATTAACTGAACTTGCGGATTATATTTCACAACATCAACACCTCCCTGGAATTCCATCAGAAGAACAAGTGCTTGATGAAGGCATTGATCTTGGGGAAATGAATGCTTTACTTCTTAAGAAGATTGAGGAGTTAACATTGCATGTGATTGAACTTGAAAAGAAGATTGATTTACTAAAAGAACAAGAATAACTATTAAGTAAGCCAGATATGAAATTCTCAATTCTTAAAATCATAATTTATGCTCTATTAGTTGGGATGCAGGTATATCCTCATGCACAAGAGGGGAATAAATTTAAAATATCTAGTAAGAGGGAAAAGGTCCAGTTGGATGGTAATAATTCCTACCTGAGAAAAATCTTTTTTAAGGATACGACTATGGTTCTGAAAGGACCAGTATCATTCAACATTTCTGGATCTGGATCACTTGTTGGTATTAGAGAAAGAAAAGCGGATGATCGGTCGACAATTTACATTTATGATACATTAGGGAACCTCATGTCGTCTTTTAATTTTCCAGCAAGTGCACCAGCAGGATTTTGTATTTTTAATAATGGATATTTTGGATTATTAGGCCAGCCTCTCAATGAAAACATTGAATTTGATCCATTTCAATTTAATATATATGATCGTAATGGGAAATTGTATTATAGTAACGATCAAATATGGGGGCCAGCACCTAGAATTAATAGATGTTGCGATCAAAACTCTATAGCCATATTGACATCATTGCCAGAGTTAAATCCACCGACTTTGCGTTTATATATAATCCAACACCTTGATAGTGTTCCTATTGTAATACATAATGACATTCAACAATGGGAAAATAGTGCTGGTCCAGCTTCTTTATTGTTGTTCCCCAATACAAAAATGGTAGCTGTTATAAGAAGGATGTATGAGTACAGTAATACTGATACTTTGTTTTACAAGTACGATGATTATAGCATTGAAGAAATTAATTATTAAATTATGCGAAGAATAGTATTCTTTTACCTCTTATGTGTAACAGCGAAGCTTTTATTGTCGCAAGAGTATAGCACATCAATACCATCAAGCATTTCTCAAAACTACGGTTCTATTCAAGGCACGGATTTATATTTCCATAATGCGGTAGATATCCCTATGCAGATTGGCGACTTCATTTATGCTGAAGAAGATGGAAAAGTAGTCTATGCAACAGCCGCAAATAATTCTTTTGATGATTTTAGAGTCTACATTCAGTCATCAAGTGATCCCAATAGAATAATTGGCTACACGCATATTAACGAAGAACCTTTCTTCCCCATATACAGCCCATTAACAGGTGTTTGGGTTTGTGAGGGGCAGACCGTGAGCGCTGGAGATCCTTTAGGAACAGTATTAGATCCGAACCAAATATTTGCAAAGTTATCCCACCCTCATGTGCATATGTCTATTCAATCAAGCGCTCCTATTCCTCCTAATACAATGAACACTCATACTTGTACTAATCCTCTAGATGATTTATATCCGAACTTTGTTGATAATACTGCTCCAATTGTCGGCCCAATGTTTATTAAAAGTTTCGTTACTGGTAATTATCAAAGGAAAAATGAGTTGGAGTATTTATATGGGAAGATAATTGTAAGTCGGGAAGTAATTGACCATCTTGGTGGTGAGTTTTCAGTAAATAATATTCAGGATAATGACATTTGGCCAACCACCCCTGCCCATATAGAAAGATTTGATGGATATACATCTGTACCATATCGTGTTGAGTTTGGCATCCGAAATCAGGTTGGGGAAATAGTCTACCCAAGCGATGTGAAGGGTTTCGTCCAATTCGATAATAGCCCAATTAATAATAGCATCACTGATTATATTTATGACACAGATAAGGATTCATATACAGGGATACCAGAACACCAGCGCAACTATTGTTTCAGATTAACAAGCCTAGAACCTGGAAATTCATTCGATGATCGATATTGGAACACTGCATTGCAGCTTAATGCACCCTGGAATGGCGAGTCTGCAGGGGTAGGGGTTATTACTGAATCAGAGTATCCTGACGGGAAATATTATCTGATAACTATTGCTGAGGACGCAGCAGGTAATGGAAATGTTCAAAATCCAGATGAGCAGGAAGTTATTGTCGACAATTTTATGCCTTTTGTCGAAAAAGTTGAAATCTTTAGAGCAAACAAGGAAGATGATTGTGCCTACCGAAGGGAGTGGTCATGGATTCCAGTTGCAAATTACATGGATTTCAGCCCTGCATTTGAACCGTTTTATTTACATAACAATGATAATTTAGATATTCATATTCACACCTCCGAAGCAATGAATGAGGTTACATTAGATCTCAACGGTTTTCATCAGACATTAACTAGCTCTTCGAATGATAAAAACACTCTGTGGATTTTCAATATTAGCAATGCGAACACAAACCTAGGCGAGAATCAATTAATAATTGATGGATTCGACTATGCTAATAATCCAATGCAGCTTGACGCACATAGCATCCCTAAAAGGATAGATCCTAATGGAGATTGGCTTCCATATCCTAATAGTGGAGCAGATTTGAATCACGTATTTACCGTTATAGAAAACAACCCAGTTGATTTCATTGTTACACAAAAAGCAGATCCAGAATACACAATACAATTTACTGATATTTCAACTTTATCAATCTCTGATTGGTTATGGGATTTTGGCGATGGTCAAGTATCTACCAACCAGGATCCTGTTCATGAATACCCGAACTCTGGACAATATCAAGTGATTTTAACTGTAACTTCAAATGGATCTCAGTATTCTAACTTGAAGATAATAACAGTTGTCGAATTGGAAGAACCAAATTCTCATTTTTATTTTGAACCCCCTGATCAAAATAAAAACATGAATGAATGGACCTTCTATGATAATTCGGAAGGAATAATAAGTACCTGGGAATGGCAACTGAACAATGAAGCTGTGATTTTAAATAATAGTCCAGATCCTGTTGTTTATTCCATTGATGAAACAAATCCTAACACAGTTAAACTTAAAGTAACAAATGCATCAGGTAATGATACATATCAAGGCACATGGATATTTGACCCTTCCAATATGCCTTTAGCATATATTCATGATTTTGAACTTTCCTACTTTGTTCATGACCTCCAAGTTTCTGCAACAAACATGGATGGACCATATGAGTTTAATATTGATTTTGGTGATGGAACCAGTGAGACCTTTTTGGATAATTATTCAAGTTGGCATACATTTAATCATGTCTATTATGATATAGGAGATTTTGAAGTAATCGCATCCGTAAAAGGAATTGCTCAACAAACCGGTACAGAGATGACGGTATATGATGGAGAGACTATTGAAGTAAGGCCAAGAGATTTCAACATTCAAATGAGCTACGATATTATGGGTGATTTCCCTGATCCTTACCCCTTAGTGGATATTGAATTTACAGCAACAATTCTTGAAGGGACAATTCCTGGTGATGTGTTATTTGGGTATTGGAAAATCTATAAAATTGGCGACCCAATTTTTTACGTAGCAGAGCCATTAGCATATACGCCTGAAGGACAGGTAGAACCATTGATATATGATTTTGAGGATCTAGGAGATTATAAAGTGTGTATTGATGTAACACTCTCTGGAACTGGGTCGACAGGAAGGGGAGAAATTGATATTGAAATTATCAGCGCTCCTGACTATCTTGATGCAGATATATGTTGTGCGCCATATGATTTATGCGTGAATTCAACTAAAGTATTCTATGCCGAATTAGTACCAATTGGTAATCCAAATGTACCTGAAGAAGATTGGTTCCCGACAGATATTAGGTGGACATTAAATCCACCAAACGGAAATCCATACATAGTGGATGAAATTCACTTTAATAGTATTTACGATTATTTATTTGCACAACCTTTGATCTTAGAAGCTGAAATTGCTACTCTCGGTGAATATGAACTTACTCTTGAGTCATGGAATGATCAACATAATTATGCGACACAGGGATATTTACACCCAGACTATATCAATACTATATCATTTTATGATGCAGATATACAGGAGTTTACGGTTACTGATAATTTAGCCTTCATTAAATTGCTTGAACCCACAGAGCCATATGTTATTGTATCCGCAGCTGGCGAAACATTTAATATTAGATTTGAAAATCCAGGGAAAGCACCCATGTATTGGACAGTTGAGAAATATCTGGGATTTGGTGGTAACAATCAATGGTTTAATTTTAGTACTACGGGAGCAATCCCAATTTGCAATGATAATGCCTGTTCAGGAAATTTAGTGTCAATTATTGTCGATGTAGAGGAATCCGATATTATAGAAACTAATTATGGAGGGATTGAAATCAATGGTTATTATGATTCTCAACTAACTGAGCCCATACAAGGACCACCGCTTATTGTTAGAATTGAACAACCAGGAATCCTTGGTGATCCGATGCAAGCTATTATAGGAGATAATGAGTCTGATAAATTCGGATATTCTACAGCAATTGATGGTGATTATGCTGTTGTTGGAGCACCAGGAGGCAATTACGCAAAGGTATTAGCCAGGAATACTGTCGGAGAATGGATGAAGATCGCAACACTCCAACCATCCACATATTCTCCACTGTTTGGAAAATCTATTGATATTCATGGTGAATATGTAATTGTTGGAGCCAACAATCAAGATGGAGATGGGGTTATGTATATTTTTAAACGCCCTTCTAACGGATGGAGTGGTACTATTAATGAAATTGCTGTAAATACTCATTGGCATGGGTCATATGGTGCCGATGTTGCTATATGGGGGGATTATGCAGTTGTTGGAGCAACGGGATCTGATCATGCAGGTTCAGAAGCAGGAGCGGCATATGTATACTTTAGAAATAGCAGTGGAATAGGTGATAATTGGGGTTTGGTTAAATCACTCTATCCCGCTGTTGCACCGTATGGTCAGAATGATCATTTCGGGTCTGGTGTTGATATTTATAACGATATCATTGTTGTTGGAGCAATGCAGCAAGCAGACTATAACGGCTATATTAGGCTATATGACAGAAATTCACCAAACGAGGAATGGGGAGAAATTCAAACAATACCTGCACCATTAGGTTCTACTTTCTATGGAAACTATGCCTATTTTGGGAAAGTCGTCTCTATTTTTGAAGATCATATTACTGTCCCCTTTTATGTTATCTCATCAAATGATATTCATTATCATCAGTTTTCACATTTTATTCGAAACGAATCCGGTTTATGGGAAGAAGGAGAATTTCTTGGTCTTAAACATGCCATAGATCCAGCTTATAATGTATTTACCTCTGTTTCAACAAGATTGATATATACATTAGAGGAGGAAATTGATAAATATTATTATGGTGGAGTATATGGAGCCCCGGATCTTTACTCCAACACAGGAGAAGTTTTTAAAATGCTTGGCCCAAATCCTTCTGTTGTACAAAACCTAGGGCATTATTATAATCCTGTAGCAAATGATTTCCTGGGTGTTTCCTTAGGAGATGATCCAACAAATGAAATAGTAGGTTCCTATGGTTATGATAATTACAGAGGTCGTGTAATAATAAGCAGGAAAGCTAACAACACTATTTTTAAAGATAACTGTGAAGCACTACTTGATTTTAGTATTGTAAACTTTACTAAGGTTTCTGGTAGTTATCCAACTGTATTTGGTAAGGAAATAGTAATTGGGAATGGGTTAGACCAAGCTATAATTGAATCTGGGGCAGAAATTGAATACCAAGGTTATGAGGTAGTTATGGAGCCAGGATGCGAAGCACAAGAGGGATCATATTTCACAGCAACGGCATATGATTGTTCTGAGGCCTGGGATCCATCAGGACATCCAACTGAAGATATTCCTGTATTAAATTCTAATTTCAATGGACGAAACAAAAGCGAGAGTGATACAGTAAATCATATTACAATATGTTTAATGGATATACTGAAGAACTTAATACTAAATATGAAACAATATCATTGGAGAGAAATTGATATCGTAAAAGATATCAGGTCTGTAAAATTAGCTAATGGGAAAACAATAATTTCTGAAATAAAAGAACCACATCCAATCCAATGCAATATTCCATACAATAATTCTAAATCATTGCATGATCCATACTTAGTGATTGAAACAACTGATCGATGGTTTAAAATTAAACTGAACTACAATCGCTTTGTACATCAATATTAATCAAAATTCGTTTTATACTATGAAAAACACTCATTGTATTACAGTTGTGCTCATTGTTTTTCTTTTACCAACTTTTATTAATGGTCAATCTTCTAGTTGGAATTACAATATTGGCGGTCCGGGTATGGACGCAGCTAACGATATGTGCAGTGACTATAATGGAGCTATATATATTACAGGATCATTTCAAGATGAAATATTGGTGAATAATACTACGTATTTGGCATCTGGGAGCTCCGATATTTTTTTAGCGAAAATAAATAAGAATGGTTCTTGTGAATGGTTTTATCAAGCAGGAGGCCCCTCAATTGAACCATTGGTTATTAATGAATATGGACAATCAGTAGCTTGCTTCGAAAAATATATTTATTATACAGGTGTTTATGACCAAAAGGCAAAATTTGCCGATACTACAATGATATCTAAGGGTGGGAACGATGTTTTTCTTGAGAAATTAACATTAAGTGGAAAGAGAGAATGGATTTTGAATATAGGTGGAGTAGGCAATGACTATATTGAAAAACTAGTTCTTGATAATAAGGGTAACGTTTATTTAACCGGAATTCTTCTAGGAGAATCTTCCATTGGGAGTTATTATGTGAATAATAAATCTTGTATTAGGTTTATTGCAAAACTTAATTCAGCCGGAGAAGTTTTGTGGGTAAATCAGTTATCAGGCAAAATTTTAGGGAAAGATATTGGAGTTGATAGTGATGGAAATGTAATCTTGATTTGTAGTTACAGTAATAATATTTCGGTTGGGAAATATGATATGCAGTCAACTGGTGAGCAGGATATTTGCATAATAAAATATGCAAATAATGGAAAGTTACTCTGGTCGAAAAGTTTCAATGGAATTGGCGTAGACGAGATTAGCTCTTCCATATCAGATGATGATGACAATATTTATCTTGCAGGTAACTTCAATAATGCAATCAGGTTTGATAAAACCGAACTATTCTCGAATGGTATGCAAGATGCATTTATAGTAAAGTTAGAGCCTGATGGGAATGTTTTGTGGGCAAGATCTTTAGGTGGATTAGAAAATGACAGAGGAACCAAGTTAGTTTTTGACAATCAGGATAATATTATGATGGGAGGTATGTTTGCAGGGAGTGTATATTCGATTAATGACACTCTGATAACTAATAAATATCCTGATATCTTTTTTGCTTCTTACAGCAATGATGGAACTCTAATCAGTTCAACTTCAATTGGTGGTCCATACATTGACATTTTAAGTGACTTTATTTGTGATATGAATGGTGAGATTTACATGTTGATCAAATATAATAATGAGTTTTATTCAGATAACAATATTCACTATTCTCAAGGATATGAGGATATTTTCATCGGCAAAACAGCAATTAATGTTGAGTCATTTAATATCGAAGAAAATGCATCACAATCAGATGCAATAATTCACTTTGAAGTAGTTCCGAATCCATCTAAAAAGGGTAGCACTGCCATTGTGTGCAACAAAGCTATAAATGCAAGACAAATTCATATAGTTACTTTAAATGGCCAAAAATTGAGAGCAGATCATAATGTAAGTTTCCCTTACAAAGTCCATACTCAGAATCTTGAAAATGGATTGTATTTTGTTAAAATATATCTGGAGAATGAATTATACATTGAAAAGATAATTATCGCAAATTGATTCATTGCTTAATGCATCTCACTGATAAACCAAAAGTTTTGTTTCGAACTCCGTATCCTGCGGCAGCAGAATTATAATAAAGCCCAGTATTTTGAGCTCTGTCACTTTTCCATTCGTCGGAATTCCAATATTCGCTAGCTTCGCCTAAATTTTCAAATGATCCTGATGCATTCCTGATTCCCCCAGGAAGAGATGTGAATCCACTAGAATTAGTAGCTCCTTCATTAGGTTCTAACCAATGATCCAATCCTGACTCTTTTAGTTTGCCCCCCATACTATTTCCTCCTCCCAAATATGTCTCCAATGATGTCCAGTCACTAAGAGTTGATATTCTCCAGCCTGGAGGGCAAATCCCCTGATTGTTAAGATTGTTATTATATTGCATTAATTCGTTCCACTGATATAATCCACCATATATCTTACAATTATTCGTATCATTTTCATAACAATACTTTTCGATAATATTATCATCTGTCATTTCCTTATCACCCTCAATCATCATTCCAATATTTAGATTTTCCCTCATCCAACATTGTGTCCCTAATTGAACTGTACTATATATATGGCCACCCCAATCAACTGTAGGAGAACTTGGGCACGGTTGCCCGTCATATTTGCCATCATCATTTATAATAGGATCTTCATTTTTATCACAGCTAACGATGAATAAGAATAGAATGCTGACCCAAAATCGAGTTGAATATAATATTCCATTTTTCATAAAATATAATCCTTTTTAATGATCAAAGATATCAAAAAAAATGAGATATCAATTTCTATTAGCTTCATAAAACAAGATGTTTTGATGGATTTGATCTGACCATAAAAATAGCCCGAAGGCTATTTTAAATTATAGCATCCCTTCATCAGCGAAGCTGAAATAGGAATCTTCCGTGAGAATGATGTGATCCAGGCACGGCAGGTCAAGGAAACTACCGGCTTTCTTGATCTTTTGTGTCAGCCGGATGTCGGATTCAGAAGGCTTGATATTGCCTGAAGGGTGATTGTGACAAAGGATGATAGAAGCGGCAGAGACTTTAAGAGCTGTCTGGAAGATGATCTTGGGATCTGCTACGGTTCCCGACATACCGCCCATGGAAACGGTTGAAACGCCAAGAACTTTGTTTGCCCGGTTCAGGAGCAGGATGAAGAAGTATTCACGGTGTTCAATCTGCAGGTTTCCATCATTCATGTAGTTGCGCATGATTTCTGATGCATCACGGCTGCAGGAAATCTTGGGCCGATCAGAAGCTTTAACGGTGTTTTTGTAAACTACGGAAACTTCAGCGATGTTTTGTGTGAAAAGATTCATGAGAGATTGCCGCTGCCTTGCGGTCTTATGTTGGCTTCAGGCACGCCGATTAAACATTTTTCGGCTATGCCCACGAATCAAAAATTCTATGTCAACGATGTGGTGGTCACGTTTCGACTCCGAGTACTCCAGGGGAGAAACTGAAGCTATCCAAAGGATAACCGGCGTAAACTATCACTATATACAGAGGTTACGTCTTGACAGATGATATTTTTGATATAGTGAAATTTGCTTAGTGATTTGCTGGCAAATCACGTTGCCTTATAATGGTAAAGAGGAGAATAGGGTTGGATAAACAGTCACTTTTTTTTGCTTCTTTTATTTTTGACCGGAGAAAAAAAGAAGCTCTGAGGGTTGGCAGGTTGACAATCCTGAATCACCTGAGATTTAGTACGGATTAAAAAAACGTAATAATATCGAACTCAGGGGAAAATTCTGTCTAAAGGGCAGAATTTTCCCCTGGCTCTCAATGAGTATGCAAGCCCCGCCCTATGGATTAGGAAATTTCCATAAGAGAAAAAGTAAGGAAATATGAATTTTGATATATTGGAATGAACTCAAAGGCAGTCCTCACTATATCAGGGCAGTCTTGCGTTTGCGAAGATATACTCATACCTCTCATTGATTAAGTTGTGCAAATCAATGGTAATTACTTGTTGGAAAGCATGAGAAAAATTTAGAAATTTGTAATATATTCCACTTTGAATTAGATTATTACAGAAAGGAAACTATAAATGGGATACAAAGATTTACATAATTCACCATTTGAAGAAAGCACAATTACAAAGTTGGAAATATTTCAGGATTATGCTCAAGCCTGGATTCCAACTTTTGTAATGCAAAGTCATGTGTCTAAAATTCAAATTTTCGATTTCTTTGCTGGAACAGGTTATGATAAGAATGGTATTCCTGGCAGTCCTATTCGAATATTGACTAAGATACAAGAACAAAAAGGAAATTTGTTTCAGAAGCAGGTGAATGTTGTTGTACACCTGAATGAGTTTGAACCTAACAAAAGGCAACAGCAAAAATATGAACAACTTAAGGAGTCCTGTTCTGAGTTCATGACCAAAGATCCAAGTCTTTCAAACAAAGTAACTATAAACTATTATAATGAGGATTTTGAAACTCTATTCCCTCAATTACTTCCCTTTATTAAAAAATATCCTTCGTTGGTTTTCTTAGATCAAAATGGAATTAAATTCCTCTCTGCGAAATACTTTCTGGAATTGGAAAAAACATCACAGACAGATTTTTTGTATTTTGTATCATCTTCATATTTCTGGAGATTTGGTGAGAGTGATGATTTCAAAATCCATTTAGATATTGATATGAATGCTGCAAAACAGCGAGGCTATAAACAAATTCACAGAACAATAACTGAACAGCTAAGAAAAAAGCTGTCAGCAGATACAAAACTAAAACTTTATCCGTTCTCATTATTAAAAGGATGCAACATCCATGGTATTATTTTCGGAGCGTCACATCCAAGAGCAGTGGATAAATTTCTCTCGATAGGCTGGAAGCGTAATGGAGAAAATGGAGATGCAAATTTTGATATTGACGATGAAGCTGGTAAGGCACAAATTGATTTATTTATTGGACAAAAACTAAGTAAGATTGACAGCTTTAAGAATGAAGTAAAGGAAAAACTGCTAAGCAAAGAAATTACAAATAATGTCGAACTATTAGATCTGGCCTATAGTACAGGGCATATTCCAAAACATGCTGGGGATGCTGTTAAGGAATTGAAAAACAGTGGGAAAATAACTTATGAAGGAAG
>CAZVPY010000029.1:11570-13772 GCA_964629135.1 uncultured Thermotogaceae bacterium
TAAATTATGACAATGTGCATAAGATGGGAAGAATAGTCCAATACGAAATAAATGACTGAATTATGAAAAAAAGTAAAATCGAGTGGACTGAAGAAACATGGAATCCAACGACGGGTTGCACAAAAGTTTCTGCTGGCTGTAAGTATTGCTATGCTGAGGTAATGGCAAAGAGACTACGAGCTATGGGGACTCCTGGTTATGAGAATGGCTTTGACTTTACAATGATGCCTGATAGATTGGAGCAACCATTGGAGAAAAAAAAGCCAACCAAGTATTTTGTTAATTCCATGAGTGATTTATTTCACGAAAGAATAGAAAAACAGTTTTTAGATAAAGTGATGGAAGTGATTAATCAAACGCCACAACATATTTATCAGATATTAACTAAAAGAGAGGATGCAATGTTTGAGTATTTCAAAAACATTATCGTCCCGAAAAATATTTGGCTGGGAGTTACTGTAGAAGATAAAAGACACGGAGTTCCAAGAATTGATAAGCTTAGAAATATTGATGCAAAAATAAAGTTTTTGTCGATTGAACCGTTGTTGGAGGATATCGGTGAAATTGATTTTACTGGAATCCATTGGGTGATTGTAGGTGGCGAAAGCGGAGTAAATGCAAGACTCATGAAAAAAGAATGGGCACTGAATATTAAAAGACAATGCGAAGAACAAGGTGTTGCTTTTTTCTTTAAACAATGGGGGACATGGGGTGCAGATGGTGTGAAAAGAAGTAAGAAAACCAATGGCAGAGTTCTTGAAGGAAAAGTATGGAATGCATTTCCTGAAATAGCATAAAAACAAAATATTAATACCTGCTAAGAAATTAGAGGCGAGCTGGAACGAAGCTTGAAAATCTTTGCAACCGACTGCCATACTTAATCCAGATTTTCTTATCCGCAGCATCACCAAAGTGGGTTGCTTCTTCGGGCAGAATGCCAGACGAAAAGTCCTCACTTCTTTTATCTTTCTTAAACCGGCCTTCCTTTTCCACAACCTGGGTATTATTCATTGAAATCAGCAAGTACTTGCATTTATTACCGTTAAACCTAACCCGCGGAAACTTTGGGTTATTCTCTTTGAGGATATTTCCCCAGAGCAGGTATTTATCGTGATGGGGCGGCTCCATGCCCCGATGTGTCTGGCTGATTGCAACCCAGCCGTGTTTTGCCAGGCGTTCTATTGCCTGATCATTATACGTTTTAGCACTGTTGGCCAGCTTATGATCTCCAAAGCGATCATGGTAAAAGATCACAGATTTATCGTTGTGATAACGATAGTAATTGCAAAACTCATCGATCAGGTCATCAATCATAACCGATGGGTTCTCGCTTGGCTTAACAAAAAATTCATTGATAAAATTATCCGTTGGAATATCATCCCCGGTGATTACATCCCGAGGCTGCTCTTGTCCCACTGTCATCAATGAAATACGCGATCCCCAATCAAAGGAAAGCTCTAGCGACTGATCCGGATTGCAGTCGCTATCAAAACGACTATCAGGGCTTCCAAGCTTATTAAAATCCCAATCCGTGTTCTCGGCCAGGTCACGAATAAATCCATCGTTATACGAGTTATAATAGATCTGAAGCTTTTCATCAATGTTATAATAGCAGTCCTCAACCTTATCCAGCACCATGTTCATGATCTCAATCAAGAACGTGAGCATGGTCTGCTTTTGAAACTCCCTTTTTAGGTAACTCAGTCCTACGTTCTGGATATTGTCAAAGGCGTTGGAAAGGGTAAACAGCATCCCCTCTCGGCTAACAAAGGGTAGTATCTGCTGGCGTACCCGGATAATTTCATTCCATAGATCAGTGAACTCTTTTGGATTACTTACTTGCAAAAGCTCAAGCTGCAGTTTCACAATGCGGTTCCATATATGAAAATACCGGATGCCTTTTTCTTCTTCATAATATTTGCCAAAATCCAGCAACCATCGGCCTTCATTGGTCGGTGGCATGGATGAAACATAATGAAAGCCATGATGCCATGAAACCGGGTTCTTTGATTTTTTCCCAAACATTTCCAGGTTTCCACGGTTGGCCGGAGAGATCTCCTGATCATAGCGGGTTTTAACGATGGTCAGAGCTTCATCCAGTATCTCAAAGTCAATGTTTGGCCCACGACCTGATCCTAGCCGGTCCTGGGAAGCCAACAGGTAGCCAGTGCCGTTTATAAAGCTAATGAAGTGATCATGCTT
>CAZVPY010000030.1:0-13187 GCA_964629135.1 uncultured Thermotogaceae bacterium
AAAACTTTTTTGCGATATTCAGGGCCAGACACAAACCAAAAATCCCCCCTACGGGGGGGTGCCCTCGAAGAGGGTGGGGGGGGTTATTGGGAGATTATCGTTTACAGAGATGATTTCGATATAGTGTTTAAACCCCCCCCGCCGGGGCCGGCACCCCCCCACGGGGGGGAATTAAGGAAGGAAGAAGGACTTTGATGATAAAGGTTTTTTGTAATTTTAAGAATAATACAAGGAGGAAATATGAACAATAACATTAAACACAAGATTATGGTATTAAGCGGAAAAGGCGGTGTGGGTAAGAGCACCGTAGCTGTTAATTTGGCAACGGCGTTGGCTGAAGAGGGTTTTAAGGTAGGTCTTATCGACATTGATATACATGGACCCAACGTGGCAAAGATGTTGGGTATCGGAGATAAAAAATTGGAAGCTACGTCAAAGGAAACGATTGTTCCCATTAAGGTTTTCCCAAATTTAAGCGCGGTATCTATTGCTAACTTGGTTGATTTATCACAACCGGTTATTTGGCGGGGACCTTTAAAGCAAAAAATGATCGAGCAGTTTGTTAAAGACGTGGAGTGGGGAGATTTGGACTATCTCATCGTAGATTCTCCTCCGGGAACCGGAGATGAACCTCTGAGTGCTTTACAGGTGATTGGAGATCTGGACGGAGCCATCATCGTTACCACACCGCAAGGGGTTTCAACCATGGATGCTAAGCGATCGGCTGTTTTTGTTCAAAAGTTAAATTCACAGGTTCTGGGTGTTGTTGAGAATATGAGTTATTTTGTTTGCCCTAATTGTGGTCAAAGGGTTTATCTGTTTGGTGAGGGCGGTGGAGAGAGTCTTGCAAAGGAAATCGAAGCGGATTTAATCACCCGTATTCCACAGAATCCTGAATTGATGAGGCTTTCTGAAGATGGGAAACCGGCTTGTCTCTATATGCGGGGTACCGAAATGGAATCTGTTTTCAAAGAGTTGGCCGGATATGTTATCAAAAAATTGAAAGATAAAAAGGAAGAGGATAAACCAAATGGGTAGAACAGAGGTGTTGAAATACCTTCTGCTTTCTTTGTTTTCCATCATCTTAATCTTTACCAGTGTTGTTGGGATCGTAGGGTATTTATCTCTTGATTTTGCAGCTGAGCTGATTAAGGAATTATTTTCCGGCGTAACAGTTTTTTCATCCCAATTGTTTTTCTTGCAATTTGCGTTGTTAGGTGTAACGGCTATATTCATGCATTGGACGGCCATACTTGGTCTTGGTTCAAAGGGAATGAAACCTGTTTTGTGGTTGTCTTTTATCGGGTCAGTTTTGTTGCTTGTTTTGAATGGTTATTGCATATTAGTCAACGGTTTCAATTGGATGGGCTACGAATTTTTCAGAGGGCAATCCATGGCGAACAACCGTGTGTTTATGTTGGCTGGTGTCGCATATTTTGTTGTTGTTTTTTCAATGACAGCCATTACCGGAACGATGATCTTTCAAAAAGGAGAGAAGAGTGAGACAAAAGAATAATTATGTCTTTCTTATCCTTTTTGTTCTGTTGTTTCTATTATTATCCAGTTCTCTTGTTTTTTCTCAACAGAGCGAAGAAGATCAGATAGTCATAGAAAAATATCTTGAAGATATGCCTGAGGAAGAATGGTCCAGATACTATTTTTCCCAGGCCATACAAAGCTGGGGAGAAGCAGAGTATGTAAAGGCCCGTGAAATGATAGAGAAGGCCTTTGAAAAACCTGTGTATCCCAGAGACATTCCGAAATTTTGGTATTTCTTGGCAAAATTGAATATTGAAACGGGGAATACCAATGAAGCTGTTGAAAGCCTGAATAACGTCTTGTTGATTGAGCCTGATAGGACGGAGATCATCATTTTGCTAAAAGTATTGGATATGCTTGGTAAAATAAAATCTGATGAAAATCCTATCCTGGGCTTGGAATACATGTCGGAAATTCTTGGGTTTGTAGATACTTACGAATTCTTTTACAATCCTGTGGCTTCAGATGTTTACAACGGTGCAGTTTATATTTTAGATCGTGCTAATCAGTACATCTTCATTTCAAAATATGGCCAGAATAGTGCCATTGAACTTGAGATGGAAGCGCCGTCTTCTATTGTGATCGATAAGCTCACAGGAATACTTTACTGCTCTGACTTGGATAGTGGCAAGGTATTTGTCTTTGACCTGTTAAAAAATGAGATTGTAAATGAATTTACCGGGTTTAAAAGCCCTTTTGTTCAGACAGTGGATCGTTTGGGTAATTTATACGTCTTGGACCCGCCGAACAATCGAGTCGCTATATTGAGCAGTACTGGAAAGGTAATCAGGTACATCTATCTTTCGGATGGTTACACTGTCAACATTGTCAACGATATTGATGTATCTTTTGACCGAATTATATTGCAGGATTTGTCTTCCAAAGCCTTTCGTATTATCAGAACGGATTCGTTTGAGGAAGAATTTCTTTTGCCCTTCAGAGAGGATTCATTGGCAGTGTGCTCTACAGTTGGACCTGAGGGATTGATCCTAACTGTTTGGGATGACGGTCTGTTTACCTCACATTCTATGGAAGAAGAGGCGGATTATCAAATCATTGATACAACAAATATTGAGTTGACCGGTGTAAGTGATTTGGATTACAACTCGCCTATATTGACCATAACCGACTTTAGTACCAATCGGGTCAGAATGTATACCATGGTTCAGGAGAAACCTATGGCTTTTGTTAATATTGATGCAGTTGAGGCAAATCTCAGTGAACTAGAGATACAATTTCGAGCTTTAGACAATTTGGGAAAGCGTTTCCAATTTGTCAGACCGTTTTTGAATGTCATAGATAGCGGCGGATTTGTCCCGTATCAAATGGAAACCGTCCCCTCCACTGTAAACTTCATTGAGATTACGGATGGGGAAGTCTTTTTTGAGGAAGGCTTTCAACGATTGAAAAAGACCGAATACAACGTTGTTTTATGGAAATATGATGGTTATGATTTCAATTTTGAAAATATCGCCCCAGCCATGTTTTCCAAAAATGTCAGTGTTTTTGTGCTGAGTAACATCTCCGTACCCGAAAAAGTTAAAACATTGGCAAAGCTTACCGGGGGTATTGTTATTAATACAGAGATGGAGACCTTTTTAAAGGAATACTTCAGAAACTTAAGAACGGTTTTAACACCGAAAGTGACATATAATCTGTCTCTTCCGTTTGAAGGGATTAAAACCGTTAGTGTGTCATTGAGAATTGCCGGTTTAGATTATTCGGATTCAATTTATTATGCCATCTATATGATTCCGTATTTTACTCAAAGACTGGAGTGAAGAGATGGATTACAGAGATCAACTGGCTTCAACAAACCGATTAAAACAAGCGAATGAAATATTGAAGCGTGGGAAAGTAAAAGATGCGTTGAGCTTATATGCCGACATCATCGAAGAGGATCCCGAAAACCCACTTGTCTATTACAATATGGGTGTAGCCTTTGTTGAGCGGGAAGATTATGATTTGGCAAGGCAGGTTTTTACCCATTGTCTGAAATTAGGTTTGGAAAACAGCAGAATTTACATTGGTTTGGGGATATGTTCACTGCATTTTTCCGAAAACGAAAAGGCTTTGGAGTATTTTGAACAGGTTCAATCTACAGAACCCTCTTATAAAGAGGCGTTAATAGGAAAAGTATATGCCCATCTGAACCAAGCTGACCCCCAAAAGGCTATGAGTGTTCTTGATGAATTGAAAGGGTTAAATATTTGGAATCAGGAATTGTCTTTAATGGAAAGAAAGGCCAAGTGGGTCCTTTATTCACAAAAAGAAAAAAGCACAAGTTGAAAAATTATGTAAGTAAAAAGAAGTAAATAATAATAATAATCAAGCCACCAATCATTAGTAATAAAAGCATACTGAGAAAGAAGTCCCCGAAACTACTGCTCTTTTTTTCCGTTATAGTTCGATTCAATCCAGATTGAATTCTTCTGTGTTTACTCATCACTTCCGCTAGGGATATGGAATCATTTGTTGCTTCGTTTTTAAGAGATTTCAGCCTGCTCTTCATCTTATCGGGATCGTACATGAGCCTTATGCTTCTTAAAACGATGGATTTGGCCACAAAAGAAGAACCAATCTGAACTTTGATCAAGACAAAATTTTTAGAAACAGAGGGCATGATTTCTTTGGATACGATAGTGGCCTCTAAAGGAACTGTATTTTTATTTTCAGCATCAAAGTGTCCCGGAAATTCGTCCACAATTCTTCTTTGAGCTTCTTCGTTGGTAAACCCCAAAATCGTACAATAAATCATATCTCCAATATCAAACTGATCGATGGAAACCCCTTCTAAAGGATCAACGATGGGGTATATCTCCGGTAGACTCATGATGTCGTCTCTTGTTTTCAATGAATTCAAAAAAGCATCGTTATCTACATCTCCCAAAAAGGAGTTGGTTAATTCTTCATAAGTGGAAGTTTCTACATTAAGCTCTAGATCCAGCGAACTGGTCCAGTTCTTAAAGATCTCGTTGATTTCAAATCGAATGATATCCACTTCGTTATTTTGTATAATTTTAGACATTCTGATGGCTAAACCTTCTCTGCCACCAAGTTTGCTGATCTGGTTGTGTAAATAGCGCATGAATTCTCCGGTCATTTCGCTAACTTCTGCAGAATGACCGGCAATATCAACATAAAAACTGTTTAACGTCTCCCTGAAATTAGAGAGAGGCATATTAATATCCATTGCAATTTGACTGGAAAAACGACGCGGAAAACAAATAAAACGATATTCAATGGTCTCGTTGGTCTTTCCGAAGAAATAGCCCAAAAAGGCCTCGTCCGTTGCCTTGCTCTCCGCTTTTATTTTAAGTGAGAAGAAATCAAAAAACATTCATGACCCCTTTTAATTTATGAAGGCCTTTAAAAAGCCTGATTTAATGACTTGTTTTAGCTATCGGATACATCGTCCACTTTGGACCTGCCAATCATCGGTATTCTCAGGAGTAACGCCACTGTGGATGACACAATTCTTTCCTATTATAGCATTTTCAGGGATATTTGCTTGATACCCGATCACACTGATTTGGGAGTTGTAAACACCTGGGTTTTCTTCGTTTTCCGCAAAATCTCCCACCCCGATTTTTGTTCCGGAGCCGATTTGGGCATCTTCAGCAATGACGGCATTGGATATTTCCACTCCGTCACCGATTTTTACCCCGGTTAAGATGATCGAGTCTTTGATAATAGAGCCTTTTCCCACTTGTACTCCTTGAAAGAGAATCGATTTGTTCAGTACACCGTGTATTTCACATCCTTCACTCACCAAACTGTTTGTACACACGGATTCTTCCCCGAAATATGCGGGAGGCATCTCTTCGGTACGAGTGTAGAATCTCCAGGAATCATTGTATAAGTTTAATTGAGGGATGGACTGTATCAATTCCAGGTTGGATTCCCAATAGGAATAAATGGTTCCTACATCTCGCCAATAGCCTTCGTATTCAAAGGCATAAACGTCATCTTTATCCTCCACCATCTTGGGAATGATGTCCTTTCCAAAATCGTGACTGGAAGATTCGTTCTTTGCGTCTTTGATGAGGACTTCTCGAAGATAATCCCAGTTGAAGATGTAAATACCCAATGACGCTAAGGTACTTTTTGCATGTTGGGGTTTTTCTTGGAATTCAACAATCCGTTTTGAGATGTCCGTGACCATGATTCCAAAACGGTAGGTCTCGTTTAGAGGTACATTCATGCAGGCGCAACTGGCCTTGGCATGCTTTGAGATGTGAAAGGTGAGCATATCCATGTAATCCATTCCGTAAATGTGGTCTCCTGATAGGACTAATACGTATTTGGGATTTGTTTTATCGAGATAATCCAAGTTTTCGTATATAGCATCAGCGGTTCCCTTAAACCACGCTTTCCCACTTTCGTAAGTGTATGGCTGGAGAACGGTAACCCCGCCTCCCTTTCTATCCAAATCCCAGGGGCGACCGATACCGATGTGGGCATTGAGTTTGTGAGGTTTATACTGGGTCAATACACCAACCTTGTATATTCCGGAATTCACACAATTACTTAAAGCAAAATCGATAATTCTGTATTTTCCGCCAAAGGGTACAGCAGGTTTTGCAATATCTTCAGTCAGCACACCCAATCTTGTTCCCTGACCTCCTGCTAACACCATTGCAACGATAGATGACTGCATCATAGTCCCCCCTTTTAAATGACGCTTCCCTTTTCAAATACGAGAAGGTCGTCTTTTCTTCCGATTAACCTTTTCTCCGTCCGAATGTTGCACTCCTTGTCAAAGATGGAATATTTGACGTGAGCCCCTTCTTCGATTACCGTGTCCTGCATAATGATGGAATTTTCCACCACAGCACCGGCCTTTATCTGAACCCCTCTTGAAACAATGGAATTAATAACCCTGCCGCTTATGATGCATCCGTCCGAAACGATGGAATTTTCAACGTGAGCTGTTCCGGTGCATTTAGGAGAGGGTAAGTCCTTTAATTTAGTATGAACCGTGTTTCCGGTATAAAACAACTGCTGTCGGATGTCATCGTTGAGTAAATCCATGTTGATTTTAAAATACTCATCCACACCTTTCTTCGTGTTTCTCCAGTATCCATCGAACTTATAGGCGTAAAACCGTAACTTGTTCAAGTTTGGAATTAAAACATCCAATAAGATGTCGTACCCTTCAGATTGTGGAATGGTGTTGTATAGCAAATCCATTAAAAGATGTTTATTCATGAAATAAATCCCCAAAAAGGCCTTGTTTGAAACATTCTCGGATGGTTTTTCAACAAATTGAGTCACTCTGCCATCTTCATCCGTTTCAATTTGACCATACTCCGATAGATTATAACTGTCATCTAACTCTTTATACAGGAAAGTGACATCAGCGCCTTTGGAAAAATGATAATTAAACATATCCGAGTAATTTAAGGAGTAAATATGATCTCCTGAAGCCATCAGGACATAATCTTCATCACTTCTTCTCAGGAAGGTCATATTTTGATGAATGGCATCACCCGTTCCACGGTACCAGTATTTGTTGTTAATAGCCATATAGGGTTGTAAAAGAGCTAACCCACCGTGTTTTCTGTCCAGATCCCATTCTTTACCGGAACCTAGATGGTCAATAAGACTTCTGGGACTGTATTGAGTCAATACCCCCACACGCCGGATATCCGATGCAACCATGTTTGACATGGTAAAATCTATCATTCTGTATTTTCCGGCTACCGGTAAAGCGGCACTTGCCCTTTTTGTAGTGAGTAATCCAAGGTTTTCCCCACGACCACCGGCAAAAATTAGGCCTAATACCTTCATATTGATTTATCCCCCTTTTTGAGAGTTTTAGTGAACGTTTTTTATTATACCATGTTTTGTGAGAAGTTATAGGGTAGAGAGGGGGCCTATACCCTCGGAAGTACAGCTGAAAAAACTCCTGAGCTCCTGTCCCCTCTCTGTCTCTTTTTAAAGTGAAAAGGGATTCAATATCTTTCGAATCCATGTCATATTCATCACTGAATCCTTGATGGAAATCACCTGCTGTTCTTTTCCCAACACAACGTTTGCAAAATGAGTGGCTTCCAGCATATAATTGTCCGGGGAGTCTACGGTATATTCGGATATTTCTTTTCCCCTTTGAATGTAATACTTCAAGGAGCCCTTTTCGTTGAATGTCAAGGGGGTGATCAGGGAGCCTTGCGAACCGTGGATTTGGCAGCGTTGATTGAACTGTTCGGTGAATCCCACGTGGAATGTGGTGTGGAAGTCGTTATCGAAGTTCATCATCACCGTTGTGGACTCATCCACACCGTATTTAGTCCTATTAACGAAGGATTTGACTTCTGTGGGTTCTTTTCCGGATAGATGGCGTATCAAATGTAAGGTATAGCATCCCAGATCGTACATGGCCCCGCCGCCAAGGGATTTGGACCAGCGAATGTCGTTCTCTCGGGGAGTCAGGTCAAAGGTAAAGGTCATGTCCATGGCTTTGATGGTTCCCAGGCTCCCTTTATCGATGATTTCTTTCATCTTTTTAATCAGTGGGTTGTGAATGTAGGCAAATGCCTCCATGAGGATCTTTTTATTGTTGAATGCGCAGTTAAACATGCTTTCTGCTTCAAATTCATCCAAGGCAATGGGCTTTTCACACAAAACGTTTTTCCCGTTTTCCAGCGCCTTTATAACCCATTCCATATGAAGTGCGTTGGGGAGCGGGATATACACCGCCTGGACATTGTCATCCTGAAGGAGTTCTTCGTAAGTAATAAAACGTTTGAGGATGGAAGGTGTTGTTGAATTCATCCACCTTTTCCCTTTTTCTTCCTGCGATGGCGTATAATTCCCCATTTTCCGATGACTGAATACCGGGAATCAAGGCTTTTCTGGCGATATTGGCCGTTCCGAGAATTCCCCATTTAACTTTTTCAGACATATTTTCCCTCCTTTTGGTTTTTTTGACTTTTTTGTGTTTTCCCTTATGTCGTATTCCAAGAACATGTAGGGGAGCACCTGTGTGTGCTCCCGTTTAATTTGAGCTCCCAAGGGGACATGTCCCCTCTTACTTATGTGATATAATCTTAAGGTCAATGTGCTTATACCGGGTCAATCGATTCTAAAAGGTGATATGAGATGAAAAGAAAATATTTGTTGTTGATTATTATAATTTTGCTGGTTTTTATCCTCAGTTCGTGCTCGTTTATCGAAAGTAATCTTGCATATCTTGATTCTACAGAGGATGTTGTCAATACTGTTTACACACTTTCTATTGTTGGCGTGGTGCTCTTTCTTTGGGGGAGAGAGTTCTGAGTGATTTTCTGGTTGTTTATTTTGTTCGGTACAAACGATCTCCCGCGTCTCCCAGTCCGGGGACGATGTAGTCTTTTTCGTTGAGTCTTTCATCCACCGATGCGGTGTAGATTTTGATACCTCGATAGGCGGTTGTTATCTCATCGATTCCTTCCGGTGCAGAAAGAAGGGACAGAAAATAGATGTTTTTTTCTGCAATCCCCTGATTCATCAAAATCTCGATACTTTTAATAGCTGAGTGGCCTGTGGCCAGCATGGGGTCCAATAAAAACAGATCTTTGTCTTTCAGTTCCGGCATCTTGGCGTAGTATTCAACCGGACGATGGGTTTCAGGATCTCTGTAGACACCGATATAACCTACGGAGGCATTTGGCAGCAGGGTGAGCACGGCATCAAACATTCCCAATCCGGCTCTCAGAATGGGGACGATGACCACGTCTTTATCGCTTATGATTTCACCTTGGGTTTTCCCGATGGGGGTTTCAACTTCCCTGGGAGTGGTTTTCAGGTTTGCGGTGGCCTCATAGGCCAGCAGAAGCGTTAACTCCCTCAACAACTCCCTGAATTCTTTGGGGCCGGTTTGAATGTCACGCATTAACGTCAATTTGTGTTGCACGAGAGGATGCTCCACACAGGTGAGCTGTTCCCATTTTCCATAAGCCAAATTAAAAACCTCCTTCGATATTTTCCCTTTTTAATATTCTTTGAATGGCTATCTCATCCATTTCTTTTCGCTCGATTAGTTCCTGTTCAACGTTAAATTCCGTCTTTTTCTTTTCTTTCAATTTATCCAGCGTCTTACATTCCTTATCAATGGCGATGTACTTTCTCTTTTCCTCTTCAAGCCGTTTTTCCAACTGTTTCAGTTCACTTTTATGCTGTTCAAGCACAACATACTCATAATCGATGTAGTTTTCCCAGGACACACAATCTCTGGGGGAAATCTGACCTCCTTGCATGAGAAAAGAAAAGCGGCTTTCCTGCTGGACAATATGATGCTGGAACTCCACGATTTCCGTTTCCTTGTTATCACGGTTGATCTGAGCCCTGTGCACGTTCATCTTTTGCTGGTCCAAACGTTTTAAAAAGATGCTCAGGACCCGGTCAAGTCGAAACTTGAATCTTTTCACACGAGAACATCCCCTATAAACTTGAACAATTCATTCAGTCCCTTGCGCTTTGTACACGAGACGGGAAAGATGTTGAAATCTCCATAGGGCTGGGACAGCGCTTTGGTTTGTTGAATGGACAAATCCAGCTTTTGAGACGATATTTTATCCGTTTTGGTCAAAACAATCGCAATGGGGACATGGAATTCCAGGATCCATTGAAAGAAGATGTCATCGGCTTTGATCAGAGAATGCCTGGAATCGATGAGGACAAACAGCATTTCAAGCCCATCTGCTTCTGAAAAAAAGGCGGTCATCAACGTATTCCATTTTCTGATTTCTTCTTGTGAACGTCTGGCATAGCCGTATCCCGGAAGATCGATGAAATAATCTTTCTCGTTGATCAGATAAAAATTGATGGAACGAGTTTTTCCGGGTGTTGAGCTAACCTTCGCCATCTTTCTGTTAAAGAGTACGTTCATCAGGGAAGATTTCCCCACGTTTGAACGGCCCACAAAGGCGATTGATTTTCTGAAATCCATGTCTTTGGGCAGTTGCTTTGGTAAATAGGCAGTATTTAGCAATTCGATATTTTTTATCTTATACACCGCTTATCAGTCCTTCAACGCAATCTGTAATACCTCATCAACAGTCTCGACAAAGTGGAATGTGATCTTTTCACGGATTTCTTTTGGGATCTTGTATAAATCTTTTTCGTTTGCCGCGGGAAGGATCACTTCATGAATGCCGATCCGATAGGCTGCCAACACCTTTTCTTTTACGCCACCGATGGGAAAAACCTTTCCCCTGAGACTGATTTCTCCGGTCATGGCTACGTCGTTTCTCACCGGTTTGTTTTTCAAACAGGAGATGATGGATGTAATCAGCGTCACACCAGCTGAAGGCCCGTCCTTTGGAACCGCTCCTTCGGGAACATGCAGGTGAATATCGTGTTTTTCAAAGAACTTTTCATCACAGTCTTCCTGACATCTGACCTGTGCCAGTGAAAGGGCGATCTGTGCTGATTCTTTCATCACATCTCCCAATTGCCCTGTCATATGAATGTGCCCCTTTCCGGGCTGGAACAACGCCTCAACCTGTAAAACGGTACCCCCAACGGCTGTCCATGCAAGACCTGTGGTTATTCCGATTTCGGGTTTTTTCAACCGTTCGTCTTCCAGGAACTTGGGCGGTCCCAAAAGTTCCTCAACATCCTTTTTTCTGATCTTTTTATAATCCAAATCGTTTTCAAGTAAATCCAAAGCCGTTTTTCTCACCACAGAAGCCAGTTCACGTTTTAGATTTCTCACACCGGCCTCTCTGGTATAACCGTCTATAATTTGATTCAAAGCATACACCGTGATGTTGACCTTATCCGCCATGTTGTGTTCTTCCAAGATTTCAGGGATCAGATAGCCCGTGGCGATCCGTTCCTTTTCAACCTTCGTATACCCGGAAATTTCAATGACTTCCATTCGGTCGCGCAAGGCATCCGGGATGGTGTAAAGGACGTTGGCCGTAGTGATAAAGATGACCTTTGACAGGTCGAACTCCACTTCCAAATAATGATCCGTGAAGGTCTTGTTTTGTTCCGGGTCCAAGACTTCCAACAAGGCTGCTGCTGGATCACCTTGAAAACTCTGGCCTAATTTGTCAATTTCATCCAATAAAATTAATGGATTTTTAACTTCTGCCTCTCTTATTAATTGAATAATTCGTCCGGGCAGAGCCCCTACGTAAGTTCTTCTGTGTCCCCTTATTTCGGCTTCATCGCGCATACCCCCCAAAGACATCCGAACAAATTTTCGATTCATGGCCTTGGCTAAGGATTTACCAAGAGACGTCTTTCCTACTCCGGGAGGGCCTACGAGACAAAGAATAGGCGCCTTCAATCCTTTTGAGAATGAACGGGCTGCCAAATATTCAAGGATTCGCTTTTTGACCTCTTCCAAACCGTAATGATCAGTATCCAGAACAGTTCGAGCCTTTTTGATGTCGATGATATCTTCGGATTCAGTGTTCCAAGGCATATCTACCAGCCAGTCTATGTATGAACGAATCACGGTGGATTCCGCTGAAAAAGTGGGTGATTTTTCCAACCTTTCTAACTGTTTCAGGGCCTTTTCTTCAACTTCGGGAGGTAATTCAGCGGTTTCTATCTTTTCTTTCAGTTCTAAAATCTCCGGGTCACCGGTACCGTCTAATTCCTCTTTGATGGTTTTCATCTTTTCTCTGAGATAATATTCCTTCTGATTCTGTTCCAGTTTACCCTTAACCTTTTTCTCAAGATCTTCCTCTATTTTCAGCAATTCGTTTTCGCGTAATAAGATTTCCAAGAGTAACTCCAAGCGATTTTTCGGATGAACGATTTCCAGTAAAATCTGTTTTTCCTCCAGTTTAAGAGGGAGTATAGAAGCCACCAAATCGGCGAATTTATCAGCATCCTCGGTACCTTCTAAAGCCTGTAAAGCTTCGTTGGGTATTCTTCTGGTGTATTGGAAAAACTTTCTGGCTTCGTCTTTCACTTTTCGGATAAGGACTTCTAATGCTTTTGTATTTCGGTATTTAACTTCAAGAATCTTAACTTTTGCAGAAAGAGACTCCCCATCTTGTAATCCATCTACAATCTTTCCTCGGACCACTCCTTCTACTAATACTTTAAAGGAATTATCCGGAAGTTTCATCAACTGCATGATCCTTGCCACAACTCCGTGTGTGTACAAGTCAATTTCTTTAGGTTCATTTTCCTGTATATCCTTTTGAGAGCAGAGAAACAGGAAACGGTTTTTCTTTTCAATGGACTCTTCCAATGAATTCAAGGATTTTTCCCGGCCGATGTAAAAGGGAATAACGGACCCGGGGTAAACCAGCATATTGGTGCGCATGGGTATAACGGGCAGGATTTCGGGGATATCTTCAGATCCCTTTCCTTCGCTGGCAAAATCCTCTAATGCCTTAAATTTAGCCATAGTGTACCTCCATTTTTTTATCAATTCGTTGTTTTAATTATACGCTATTAAGGGGCTTTTTGTAAAATGTGTTTTTTAGGTTCTGGGGTTATTGGCAGAATGACGAATATGGGGATGTTCTCGTTATGGAGTTTAGACCCCCCCCGCCAGAGACGGCACCCCCCCGGAGGGGGGGATTTTGATAGTTTTAATATTTTCTGGGTTCTTTCCACTTCCGGTAGAATAAGCTCAGTTATTAGGAGCAAGGGGTGGGGCTTGACACTCTGCAGTGTTTTCAGAAAAGAGCCGT
>CAZVPY010000031.1:0-13169 GCA_964629135.1 uncultured Thermotogaceae bacterium
AATGAGGTTCAATTGATTGCTACGGTTTTATCTATAGACGATGATAATCCGGCAGATATACTTGGTATACTTGGTGCATCACTAGCGTTAAATATGTCTAATATACCCTTTGAAGGTATTGTAGCCGGGGTAAAGGTTGGTTACGTAGACGGAAAACCGGTTGTTTTTCCAACTGAAGAAGAATTGGAAAAAAGTGACATTGAATTAACGGTGGCTGGTTCAAAGGAAGCTATTGTTATGGTTGAAGGCGAAGCCAAGGAAGTTGAAGAAGAACTGATGCTTGAAGCACTGGATGCCGCACACGAAGCTATCAAGCAAATGTGTGAATTCCAGGAGAAAATCTTTGAAGAGATGGGACCCTATGAGAAGATGGACTACGAAGTATTGGTATTATCTGACGATGAAAAAAACAAACTGGAATCATTTGTAGATAAAGAAGAGTTAAAGAAAAGAATGCTGACTGAAGGTAAGAAAAATACCGAAAAGGTACTTGGTGAATATAAAGAACAGATACTTGAGCAATTTATAGAGGGTGTTGAAGAAGAAGAACAGTCACTCAAGATTAGATTAGCTAGCGAGTATTACGAAGAGATTCTAAAGGGTGTTATGAGAAGATCCATTGTTGAGGATAAAAAGCGTTCCGATGGTAGGGATCCTAAGACCATCAGACCTATTACATGTGAAACGGCTATCTTACCAAGAGTACATGGATCAGCCCTGTTTACAAGAGGTGAAACGCAAAGTTTGGGAATCCTTACCTTGGGAAGTGGCAGAGACGTTCAGTATATCGATTCAATCTACGAAGAATCGGAGAAAAATTTCATGTTACATTACAATTTCCCGCCGTTTTCCGTTGGAGAGGTAAAAAGGATGGGAAGTACTTCCCGTCGAGAGATTGGTCATGGACATCTTGCAGAAAGATCAGTTAAGTCCATCATGCCTTCTGTAGAGGATTTCCCTTATACCGTTCGTATTGTATCGGAGATTTTGGAATCCAACGGTTCATCATCAATGGCAACGATATGTTCGGCATCATTATCTTTGATGGATGCTGGTGTGCCTGTTAAGAAACATGTTGCAGGTATTGCCATGGGTATGATTAAAGAACCTGATGAGACGGTTATCCTATCAGATATCCTTGGAATTGAAGATCATTTGGGTGATATGGACTTTAAAGTGGCTGGTACAAGAGATGGAATCACTGGTTTTCAAATGGATGTTAAGGTCAGCGGTATCAGTCGTGAGATAATGTCCCAAGCTCTAAACCAGGCAAAAATAGGCAGATTACATATTTTAGATATCATGTATAAAACACTTGAACAGTCCAGGGAAAGCCTTTCTGAATATGCACCTGTGGCTATTTCATTTGATATTCCTGAAGAATCCATAGGAGAAGTTATCGGACCCGGTGGAAAAACAATCAAGTTCATTACCGCAGAATTCGATGTTAAGGTTGAAATTGACGATGAAAAGGGGAAAGTTAATATCTACGGCGATGATGCCAAAAAAAGCAATGCAGCAGCTGATTATATTCATCGAATGTTGGAACCGCTTGAAGCGGATAAAGAATATACCGGAAAGATCACACGTATTGAAAAATACGGTGTATTCGTAGAACTCGCTCCGGGGAAAACGGGTCTTCTTCACGTTTCAAATATGGAAGGATACGTCAAGGATCCGGCAGCTAAATTTAATATGGGTGACGAAGTGAAAGTCGTATGCGGAAAAGTTGAGCAGGGTGGAAAGATTGATTTGAGAGAGCCCGGTGCAAAAAAGAAAAGTTCCGGTAATTCAGATAGAAGGGGAAGAAAACCTCAGGGAAGAGGAGACAACAGGAAGTGATTAAGTGGATTCAGCCATAGCAACTACTGCAAAACTCAAAAATGGAATGGAAATATTTTCACATAAAATGAACGGTGTAAGATCCGTCAGTTTATCCATAGCGGTAAAGGCAGGTTCATCTAATGAACCTGTCGGTCGCTCTGGAGCTGCTCATTTTACAGAGCATATGGTTTTTAAGGGGACAAAAACTCGCTCTCCTTTGGAGCTCAAAGAACCCATCGAAAGGGTGGGAGGAACACTAAACGCCTTTACAGGAAAGGAAAATACCGTGTATTTTGCAAGGGTACCCGATTCTAAATCCAGAATAGCATTGTCGATATTAAAAGATATTTGCAGCGAATCCTTATTTCCCCAAAAGTTTTTCGATCTTGAAAAACAAGTAGTCATGGAGGAAATTTCAGCAGCAGATGACGACCCTGCTGATATCGTTTATGAACAGTTCTTCAAAAACGTATGGGGAACCTGTAATTACGGAAATCCCGTGTTGGGAACGCTTGATAGCATTAAAAGTATCAATCGACAGGACTTGTTGGATTTTTATAAAACAAAATATAATCCCTCTAACATGGTGTTTTCAGTTGCGGGTAATTTTCCTCAAGATTTATTAGAAAGTTTTAACGATCTGTCCTACACCGAATCTAAACGGGAAATGTCTTCTCTGATATACGCTCCTGAGCAAACGGTAACGGTGACAGAAAGGGAAGATTTAAAGCAACTGCACATGCTTATTGGGATCGAAGCACCTTCTAGGCAAGATCCTGATTTCAATGTTTTTCAGGTACTCAATACCTTGTTAGGCGGAGGAATGAGTTCAAAGCTTTTTAACAGATTAAGAGAGGAACTGGGGCTGGTTTATACCATTGATTCCGGTCTCATCAGTTATCCGGAAGGTGGTTTGTTTTTTATTTATGCAGCTACTACACCGGAACGATTTATCAAGTTAAAGGATGAATTGATGAAAGAGCTTTTAAGACTTATGAAAAAAGGGATTAACGAACAAGATATCAATTACGGGAAGGAACGGCTGAAAGGGAAACTTCTCCTTTCAACAGAAAGTACTTATTCCACTATGATGAGAAATTTGGATACCGGTCTTGCATTTGGTAGACCCTTAAGGGTTGAAGAAATGGTTGAAAGAATCAACGCAGTGGATATTTCTCGTATGGAAAAGGTTATGGAAAAATATTTCTCACGTAATTGGGTGTTAAGCCTGGTAACACCAAAAAAAGCGCTGAAAAGGTCTTTAATGGATGAATGGGAGGAGAAAGGGATAACGATTTGAAAATCATCTGGAAGCGAACTGAAGATTTAAAAGCAGGTGAAATATGCGGTGACGATGTATTCGATCCGAATAGTTTTGTTTTACTTGCACATAAATCAAGTATTTTGGATTCAAAAACAATACAATATCTTCAGAGAAGGGATGTAGAATGGGTTCCCGTAAGGGTTACCGATGGTGAAGTAAAAGACAGTAATATTATCCTTGAGCTTGAAGATGAATATTCAAAAGAAGCCAAGGCGATTTTAGCGCCTGATCTTCCCTTAATCGTTTCAGATGAAAAATATCATGAATCCATCGCACGTTTTGAAACCGTAACTAAAACATTCGTTAAGACGAACTCTTTCCAAAAAGATGAGATAGTCAATCTCAGTAATGAGTTGGTTAATGAAGTATTGAAAAGTAATTCCAGTGTTTTTAACTTCATGACGGATATTGCACCTGGATTTATCATCAAACACGGAATCAATACCGCGATCATCGCATGTGTTCTTGCGAAGGCCTTGAATCAATCAAGACATTTGTTATTTAAATTGACAAAAGTATCTTTGCTTCACGATATCGGCTTGATATATGCTCAAGAGAAAAAATCATTAGATTACATAGAAGATATTTTTCAGCAATACAAGCCTGGTGATTTAAATAGGGTAAAGATTCATCCTGTGATTGGTGTAAAAATTATCAATAAAGTAGCACCGGGTTTTTTAGAAAAAGATGAAGAAGATGCCTTAATCGAACATCATGAACGTTATGACGGTAAAGGTTTTCCCATGGGAGCCAAGGGAGAAAAGATTAACGAAATTTCTCGTTTGATGGCTATTCCAGATGCGTATGACACACTGATCACAAAAGTAAAAGGAAAGTCTATTATGGACCCCTATAGGGCCTTAAAATGGATTGTATCCAATTCGGGGATATTATTTGATCCCTCTTTTGTAAAGGCATTTGTTCATATAACCGGAATCTATCCCACCGGAACGCATGTGAAGTTAAGTAACGGTTCAATGGGGACAGTGATTTCAAAAGGAGGGAAAGCCATGGGTCGGCCGGTGTTGTTAGTGAATGACGAAGAAGTTTCATTAACAGAAAAAGATGATTTGTTCATTACCGAGGTGCTTGGCGTTGATTAAATGGAAACAGGTCAGCGCTTTAAAAGATGGAGATATCTGCTCAGAAACCATCATGGGCAATGCCAAAGATGACATCATAATAAAAAACGGTGAAAAAATTACGTTTAAATCCATTCAAAGGCTTCACAAAAGAGGAATAGACTGGATTTCCATTTATGAAGAGGAAAGCTTAGACTCGTCTTTTAATGATCTGTTCAGTGATGAAAAACTCGAAAAATTTTCCTCTGAATTATCGAAGGTGTGTGAGGAAACACTGAGAGATGGAAGAATAAATGTAAAAAAAACTCAACAGATCAGTGATGAAATCAATCAAGAAATCATTGAAGAATACGGGGAATACGTGGTACCTTCGTTGGTTAAGTTAAAAAAAATGGATGATTATACCTTCACACATCAGGTGAACGTAGCCATCATATCAACTATTTTAGCTACGGAGAAATTCGGTAAAAAAAAGGAAGTTATAGAGAAATTCACAATGGGTGGTCTTTTACATGATATGGGGAAATTATGGATACCGGAGGAAATCCTTAAAAGTTGCAATCGACTAAAAGATGTTGAATTTGATATCATAAAGAAGCATCCTAAATATGGTTTTGAAATTGCTGAAATATCGGGCGTAGAGGATCCTCCAATACTTAACGCCATTAGATTTCATCATGAAAGATGGGATGGTAAAGGGTATCTAAAAGGTAAAAAAGAATGCGATATTCCTTTAGAGGGAAGATTGTTGATGGTAGCTGACGTTTTTGACGCTCTTACAACCAAACGGCCCTATAAAGTGGCATGGGAACCTTATGAAGCTGTTAGTTTTATTGTGAAGCAATCAAAAAAGATGTTCGATCCTGAAATCGTCCGACTTTTCTTGTTATCCTTCGGACTTTACCCGGTCAATACCAAGGTTATTTTAAACACAGATGAATTGGCGATTGTAGTGGGGAATAGAAGAGGTTCTATAACAAGACCCATAGTAAAGGTTATTAGAAATGATCAGCAAATGGAAATAGATTTATCAACTGATGATAAAACCAGTATAAAAAAGGTTGTTAAAATAAGAATGCTCAAAGATTGAAACAGAGGTGATGGTTATTCTTCCAGATATGAAACCTCAAGAACTTGAAAAGGGCCTCTTTTTACCTAATTATTCGAAACAATCCATCGTCAATCTCTCGAATTTTATCTTAAAATTCTACAATTGCCCCACATATTATCCACCTCTTGATATTATGGATAAGATTAAAAATCTTGACAAGAAAAAAAAGATTATTCTTTTTGTTGTGGATGCAATGGGTAATGACAATCTGGAAAAGGCCGCAGAAGGATCACAATCTCTTAGGGATATCCTCCAGTTGTTTGATAAAGAGGTGTTAACAAGTGTTTTCCCGACAACCACAACTGCCGCTTTAACCTCTTATAATACCGCTCTTCCTCCCCTTGAACATGGCATGCTTGGTTACACGTTGTTTCTTCCTGATTATTCCTCTCTTGTAAATATGATTATGCTGTCTCCTCCTGAATTGGAAAGAGATGCCCTGACTCAGTGTGGTTTGAACCCCATGAAATTTATGAATCATCCCACCATCTTTGAAACCTTACAAGAAAAGGGTGTCAAATGTTGGACAATTACATCAGATTTGTTCATTGAATCAGGACTAACTAAAATGCATCACAAGGGTTCAGCCAAACGCTCCTATTCTGGAATGTTGGAGATGTTTTATCAACTGCTGAGAACCCTGGAAGAAGAACAATCAAAAACCTTTCTCTTTGTTTATTGGGGATTAACAGACACTGATGGGCATCATTATGGTACGCGTTCACGTCCATACCAAGGGGGGATCGAATACTTATTTAAAATGCTTAAAGACGAGGTTATTGAAAGGATGAGTCAGCAACAACTGAAAGAAACCCTTTTCTTAATCAGCTCTGATCACGGCCAAATTGATACAACATGGCAGGATGAGGAATGGATCACCTCGGAAGATGAAATCTTTGAACAATATCTTCATCCTCCAATCTCGGGAGAGCCGCGGGCTGTTTATTTTAACGTGAAAGATCCGATGTCTTTTGAAGATTATTTCAAACAACGTTTTTCCAAAAGATTCCATCTAATTGAGAAAAACGAGGCCATTGCCAATAATCTGTTTTCTGATACAAAAGTACCTTTAAGGGTATCTGAGAGAAATTATAAAGAAAATATTGCTCGGATTGGTGATTATATTGCAATTGCAAAAAAAGGCTATTCTCTTCACTTCAAGCATCATGGAAAAACATATACACTTAAAGGTAAACACGGATCATTAACGCATGAAGAATTGTTAGTCCCCCTTTTAATTTATTCTTAGTTTGTCTTTTTCATCATTGTTGACCCAGCAAAGGAATTGATAAGATGTCAAGTAAAATTAGCGTGGTTTTATTAAAGGATTTCGCCCTTCGTGGAATGAAAAGAGATCTTATTTATAATGATAAAGATTATGCTAATTCCTATTTACTACCACAAGGAATTGTCAAGCACATAAAAGATAAACAACTGATTAAACACTTAAAAGAAAAGCAACAGGTGCAAAAGAGAAGAGAACAATCAGGTTTATCTGAACATTCAAAGGCTTTGCTTTACAAATATAACGACCCGGCAGTCATTACAGAAGGAAACCCAATCCTGGGGAAGCTTCCTCCAATGTCTTTTCGAGTGCATTTTAAAAATACAGACGGTGGAAGAATGTCTTGGGAATGGTATCCATCACATCGACTGAACAGATTACCCGCCGGGTATAAATACGTGATTCTGCTGTACAAAGGACGTAAGTATCTGGGTACCTTTCATTATTTGCAGCAATTGTTAATGAGGAAGGTCCATTCTCCATTAATCATCGACGGGTCAAATCTGGGTTGGGTGAAAGGTAGACCGGCGATGGATACTATATTTGATTTATACGATTATATCGCTGATAAATCAGAAAAGTTCTTCTTCCCTTTTGTTTGGGCTTTTGACAAATCCTTTAAAAGGAAATTATCAAAAACGGAAAAAAGGGAGTTAAATGAGTTTTGTAACTGGTCCGGCACGATAATAGTTGATTATGCCGATGAGGAAATTTTTAAACTTGCTAAAAGATATCATACACGGTATATCTTTTCTCAGGACCATTTCAGACAGTATCACACAGAGTATTTCACAAGAATTACATACAGATAAGGTGAATGAGGGGTGCACAGGCATGGACAAAGTAAAAGAAGTTGAGAAAGAGAATGAGGCATTAAAAAAACAGATAAAGTTACTTGAACGTGAATTGAATGAACAAGAGCAATTAAAATTTCAATGGGCGGGAAGTTTGGGAAGATGGGAACTAAACCTTAAAACGAAAAAGGTCAAATACAATCCTTTGAAGTTAAAAGCCTTGGGATTCGAACCCGGTGAAATTGATCCGGATATGCACGAATTTGTAAACAGAATTCATCCGGATGATTATGATCAAGCCATGCAGGCTATGAGAGATCATATTAGTGGAAAAAATCCTGTTTATGAAACAGAATACAGAATTAGAACAAAAAAAGGAGATTATAAAACCTTTTATGACAGGGGAAAAATTATTAAATACAATGAATTCGCTAAACCTGAATTGGTGGCTGGAATCGTTTTTGATATCACCGAGAGAAGGCAGATTGAGGAGCAATTGAAAGAGTCAGTAGCTTCGTTGAAGAAAGAAAACGAACTTACAAATCAAATCTTATCTATTATTTCACACGACTTAAGGGGGACCATCGGAGCTATTTCTTCTCTAATAGACCTTTTTTTACATGATGAATATCAATTGGATGAGAAAGAGAAAAACCGATTTTTATACGATATGAATATTTCCGCAAAATCCTCATTATCCATTTTGGAAAACTTGTTGAATTGGTCTCGGAACGCCAAAGGAAAAATAAAAGCCGATTTTGAGATATTTGATTTAACGGAGGTTGTGAACGATGTCATCAGTTTTAATCGAAGTGTGATTGCATCTAAAGGTATCAAAATCGACAATAAACTTCAAAATGTCTATTATGTCAAAGGAGATCGTGATATGATTCATACCGTTGTGAGGAATCTGATCAACAATGCGTTGAAATACACGCAAAAAGACGGAAGAATTATTATTAACCAATTAAGTGATCCACAAAAATTGTATTTAACTGTAAAAGATAATGGTATTGGGATGGATGATGTGAGACTTAAGGAGATTAACTCCCCAAAAGTAAAATCAAGCGAAGGAACCTCAGGTGAAACCGGAACAGGTTTAGGGTTGTCTTTGGTTCGGGACTTTCTTAAAAAGAATAACGGCACCTTGGAAATATTAAGTGTTAAAGGGAAGGGTACCACAGTAAAGATCGGATTAGAATTGGCATAAAAAAATAGGCACAGCAGAAGAAGCTTTAAACTAATCATTGAAGAAAGCGTTAGAATAAGATTTTTTTTAAATAAGTGTTCATGTAGTTATTTTTGAAGATCTGCGCTGTACCTATTTTAATAAAAAAACACTATAATCGACCGCGATAATTGATTCATCAGATAAAACAATTAATTTGGCGCAAACAATCTGCTAAGCCTACGATTGATAGAGCATTCATTTTTTGCCTCTTTAAATCATCAATACTATACAATAAATAATTCGGTTTGTCAAGTATCTTTTTATAGTTAAATCCTCTAAATAATACTTTTTTTGCATTAAAGCGTAGATCAAATTAACCTCAAAGTTCTTCTAATTGTAGTTTTCAATATATTACAATAACTTTAGATTTCGAAAGAGTAAAATATTATAAATATAAATTCTTTTTTTTGTTTCTATGATTGTACAATAGTTTATTTGGTAGTATAATTAATAAATCAGGAAAAAGGAGAGATTTTTTAGTGGTTGAAACAGACATTAAAAAAGCATTAAAATTATCTTTGATTGAAGGAGCGGGAGCTTCTGTTTTCTTAATTCTAATACAGGGTTTTGTTTTTACCAAGATTGCCCTTGAATTTGGAGTAGATGAACTATTATTGGGCTTTTTAATGGGTATTCAGCTACTCAGTCAAGTGTTTCAAATCTTTGTACCAACCATTATCAATCGACTTCATAAGCGTAAACCCTTTGTTATTATTTTTATAGCCATATCCAGAGCATTTTGGCCACTTTTGCTTGTTTTATCAGTCATGGGTTTGGTAAATCAAGAAATTTTTATTACAGTTATTTCACTGAGTTTCATCTTCGGAGCATTTGCAGGTAACGCTTGGACATCCTGGATGAGAGATTTGATTCCCGATAACAAAATGGGTTCGTTTTTTGGTCTGCGTAACCTTATTAACACTGTCGTATCCTTAGTATTTACATGGATATTTTCTCGGGTACTTGAATCGAATCCGAATATACAAGGGGTAAGAATAGTTATTCTGATAGGTTTTATTTGTGCCCTTTGGAGTATATTTTTCTTATCACGACAATACGATCCACCGTTAAAAGACACACTGTCAGGAAACCTATTTAAATATATTATATCCGATAAAAACAACATTCGATTAATGATATTCGGAGGTTTTTGGAATTTTGCAATCTTGTTTACTGCTCCCTTTTTCTCCTATCATCAGATAGAGAACCTGAATATGAGTTTTTCTTTTTTAGGGTATCTCTCCATTACATTTAGCGGAGTCATGGTAATAACTGTAATTTTCTGGGGTAAATTGGCCGATAGAATTGGTCATAAGAATATTTTAAGAATTGGCGTTACACTTGCTTCTACCGTTTCTATCATGTGGTTTTTTATGTCGCCGCAGAACTTTGGTGTATTAATGTGGGTAGATGCCTTTTTGGCCGGAACGGCTTGGTCCGCCATTAATTTATCAATCTTTACACTCCCTCTTATTGTAGGCGGAAAATCAGCAGGAGTGATTTATGGCTTTTTCTCTGCTTTCAACGGGTTACTTGGTTTTTTAGGATCTATACTGGGAGGAGTGGCGGCAAAGTATTTATCAGGTTATTCTTTTCAAATGATGAATTTGGATATGAACGGACTACAAATCATGTTTCTGATTGGCGGATTTATGCGACTCTTTTCACTATTATTTTTAAACAAGATCGATGTTACCGGACATATTCGATTACGCACGGTGTTAGGACAAAGAGTGGTCAATATCAACAGGAGATTGTCAAGGGATTTCTTTGAACCTATGCCAAGGTACATGTATTTGAAATCGTTGGAAGTTGTATTGCCTAAAAAAGCAAAAAGAATTAAAAACGAAAGATCTCTTCTATAAAAAAAGAGAGAGGGTTAAAACCCTCTCTCACGTTTTATTTTTTTGTTCATTAAAATCTTTCAGAAAACCAGTAAGTCATATCTCTTGCCTGTTCAATACCTTTAACAATAAGGTCTTCTTTAACTAAATTCTTTTTTAAGAAATTTCCTTTACGTTTCATTTTAATCACTCCCTATAAGCGATTACACTTTTACTGTCGCAAAATTTCTCGTTTTAATCATCAAAAACAGTATTTCTGAAACCATAATTTATCAATGTAGTCCTTGCATCATCCAGAAAAACCTGTCCTTTTCTCTTTCAACCTGTTCACTTAAAGTTTCATATGGTTTTGTTGCTTTTATTTTGAAAATATTCCTTTTCATTAAAATCCCTCCCTTTAGTTGCTTATAATAGTAGACGAGTTATCCATATATAATATTACAATACTCAACTACATATTTATGGGAAGGCTTTTTTATTTTCTTTTATCCTTTTTTTTTAACTTATAATCGTACATACGAGAATCAGCTATTTGAATAATCTTCTCCAAATCATCTGCATTTTTTTCGCTGATGCTGTTAATACCGTAACTGATTGATAATTCAAGTTCTTGATGCAGTGTTTTTCCTTTTTTCTGAAGCATTGAATTAATTCGCTCCATAATCTTTTGGGCTTGTTGTTGATCGATCCTGATCAAGGCAATGACAAATTCATCGCCGCCTATTCTTGCAATGAGATCTTCTGACCGGGTACAACTCAGCAGTGTTTCGCCAAGTAGGTTTAAAGCTTTATCTCCCATGCTATGTCCTAAATGATCGTTGATCTTTTTCAAATTGTCCATATCCACAAAAACCAAAGCCCAAGGGTAAATATTTTCATCGACTAACTTCTGAATCTTTCTAAAAAATGTTCTTCTATTTTCAACACCAGTCAATTCGTCATGTGATGCTAAAACCTCTAATCGATCTTTTGCGGTTTGAAGATTTTTATTAGCACTGTTTTGTTTTTTAATCAGAGCGGTAATTCTGTGAGAAAGGATCTTGAAGGCATTTCCTAGCTTTTCCGTTTCTTTGAAATCTGAATGTTTTTCAAGGCCTGATAAACCTGTAGCCGGATTTTTTTCATAATCGTGAACTCTTTTAATGATCATATTCAGATTATTTGCCAGCTTTTTGACTTGTTGATAATTAATCAACATCATAATAATTAAAATAGAACTGATAATGATGTTGAAGAGTGTCAGGAAAATATTCTTAATTTTCATTGGTTTAGAAAAATCAATTTGAAATTTGGTTCTTACAATGGGTGAAATCTCTTCCGGATTGAAGGCTTCATTGTATAAACTGGTATAAACTTGGAATATATTATTCGAAATCTCTTTATATGTGTATAGGTTTTCGTTTTCGGCTTTTTTAATATTGTTGATATCATCTTTGGTTGGTTCCGGAAAGTTACCAAAGGGCTCAAAAGAGACGGTGTAAATGGCAATATTATCCACATAGTCAGTATTATCCGCAAAGCTTTGGAATTGATTGATAAAATTGGTGAGGATATCGTCTTTTAACTTCAAGCCAATTTCAAAAAAACTACCGTTTGAAAGTCCATAATAACCATAAATTCGCGGGATTCCCGTTTTTACCTCATAAAGCATTTTATCGATGCGTATTTGATTTTGTCCAAGTTCTTTTAAAGCAGCCCAATATTTGGGAACGGTCTTTTGCAAATCCAGTCCCAAGTCATTTTCGTAATTTGATTTTTCGATGATACCTTCTTTTGAAATGATATACCAATTAATGGCATCAATGGTATTGTCTTGATTTAAAAAATGAGAATTGATTTTTTGAGAAATGATTTCATCATCAACACTTGGGTTATCGTTATACCAAACGGCAATGTCCTTTAGAATTAAAGCCATATTGTGTCTATAAGATTCCTGAAAACCAGTGATCATTTGACTCCAATTTTCCTGGTAAGAGATTACGCTTTCCACAATCGTATTGAAGATCGGTTCAAAAATGTATTTTCTATAGCCCTTCTCAAACACCACGTTGATGATGATAAGAAATATTAGTAAAGAGATGGCCAATGTTATTACTTGTGTTTTCACCAGTTCGTAAACAAAACTCCGTTTTTTCAAACAACCCCACACCTTTTTTCATGATGTACTTAACTTTGTGTCAAATTATAGCACATGATAAAGGTATAGGGCGTTCTTTGAATGGAATTGTTTTATACTGGACTTTTTCTTCTTAAATATTCTTTTACAGCATCATTGGTGAATTCTTGTATGGTTTTACCTTCTATTTTTGCCAGTTCTCTCAAAACAGCCCAGTCTTTATCGTCTAAATCAAGCTTAATGATCATGATTTTACCTTTGCTCATGTCCTTCATCCAGTCGTTGATGTCTTTCAAGTTATCTTTGATGTTTTCATTGATGATCTTTTCAAAGTCTTCTTCAAAATCATGATTTTTCTTCATCGTCACTCACTTCCTGTTCTTTTGCAGGATTTTCATCCTCTGAATTTTTATTCTTGCCTTTGAACTCCGCGAGCATATCCTCAATCAACTTGTCACTTTGCTGTTCATCGTATTCCAAAATCTTTAGCATCTCTTTGGCCTCTTCAAGTGTGATGATGCCTTGTAAATAAGTATATACAATCCTCTCAGCATCCGG
>CAZVPY010000032.1:0-13059 GCA_964629135.1 uncultured Thermotogaceae bacterium
ACCAAAGAAAAGCATTTCAAAAAGCGATGAAAATTATAAAAGGTACACCTTAACCAATTCCGGAATTTCTGAGAGAGCCGTCCCAGGATTTGGAACCGGTGTGGTGAAAGTCGATAGTGATGAACATGATGAGCAAGGCCATATTACCGAATCTTTTGAAGTGAGAAAAGACATGGTTCACAAACGCATGAAAAAGCTTGAGGGAATGAAAAAAGTTGTCAAAGAACCTATCACACAAAACACCGACAACGGCAGAGTGCTTTTGGTGGGATGGGGGTCAACCTTTAACACCATGAAAGAGGCTGTTGAGGAAATTGATAATCCTGATATCGCACTCATACACTTTGAACAGGTTTATCCTTTGCCCGAAAAAATAAAAAACACTTTGGAAAGCTATGATCAAGTCATCTTTATTGAGAATAACGTAACAGGTCAATTTTCTGAACTCATTAGAAAAGAGACCGGTTTTAGCCAATTTAAACAAATTCTGAAATACGACGGCATCCAATTTTCAGTTGAACAATTAACCGAAGAAATCAACAAGATCATGGAGGAGGTGTAATCATGGCTACATGGGATATGAATACACAGGATATGGCATGGTGTCCCGGATGTGGAAATTTTGGCATACACACCGCTTTGAAAAAGGCATTTGAAGAACTGGAACTCAAACCCGAAAACACCGTCATGGTCTCCGGAATCGGCCAAGCGGCCAAGATGCCCCAGTATCTGAACATCAACATGTTCAACGGACTCCACGGCCGTTCACTTCCTCCCGCAACGGCTATAAAGGCAGCGAATCCCGAATTAACCGTTATAGCAGAAAGTGGGGATGGCTGTATGCTTGGGGAAGGTGGCAATCATTTCCTGCATACCATCCGAAGAAATCCGGATATCACCATTATCATTCACGATAATATGATCTATGGACTGACAAAAGGTCAGGCATCGCCTACCAGTATGAAAGATTTTAAAACACCCGTACAAACTGAGGGTGTTATCCTGGAGCCCATCAATCACCTGGCTTTGGCAATTTCCCAAAACGCCAGTTTTGTTGCCCGAACCTTTTCCGGAAATCAGGATTTGACCGTAGAGATAATCAAGGCTGCCATTAATCATAAGGGCCTTTCCATTGTTGACATCTTCCAACCTTGTGTAACCTTTAACAAAGTAAATACCTATAAATGGTATCAGGATAACACGTATGTGCTAGATGAACACGACAAAACCAACCGAGCAGCCGCCTTGGAAAAGGTGTTTGAAACTGAAAAATACCCAATGGGGATTTTTTATGAGATTCAAAAAGAAACCTTTGAAGAGCTGACTTCCGGAAATTTGGATTATAAAGAACCCTTGTTTAAAAGAAAGATCAATAAAGACTTATTAAAAGAGGAATTAAAACAGTTTGCCTGATTGACGAAAAGACAATAATTTCAAGTATCATGTAGGGGTGCCCCTTGTGGGTACCTTTTTTTAATAAACAACAAAAAAGGAGGACCAAAAAACGGTCCTCCCTTTTCTATTATAACTTGGCTTTATTATCCGTTATTAATTGCTGCCTGTGCTGCTGCCAGTCTTGCTACTGGAACTCTGTATGGGGAACAACTGACGTAGTCCAAGCCAACCAGGTGACAGAATTCGATGGAATATGGGTCTCCACCGTGTTCGCCACAGATTCCAAGGTGGATGTTGGGGTTGGTCTTTCTTCCCTTTTCCACTGCCATCTTAACAAGCTGTCCAACGCCGTCTCTGTCCAATTTCTTGAACGGATCGAATTCAAGAATGCCTCTTTCCAGGTATTCTTTGATGAATTTTCCGGCATCATCTCTACTGAATCCGAAGGTCATCTGTGTTAAATCATTTGTTCCGAATGAGAAGAAGTCAGCATGCTTTGCAACTTCATCGGCTGTGAGTGCTCCTCTTGGGACTTCAATCATCGTTCCGACGTGATACTCAAGGTCCACTCCGGCTTCTTTGATGAGTTTGTCGGCTTCGGATGTAACGAGCTCTCTCAGTGTCTTCAACTCGGATTCCATTCCAACAAGCGGGATCATGATCTCAGGGATAGGATTCAAACCTTCCTTTTTCAAATCGATAGCCGCTTTGATAACCGCTCTTGTCTGCATAACAGCGATCTCAGGATAGGTAATGGACAATCTGACACCACGGTGTCCAAGCATGGGATTGAATTCATGGAGTTCATTGACGATTTCTGCTAATTCGTCCAATTCTATGTTGAGTTCGCTTGCCAGTCTGGCTTGAGCATCTTTTTCTTTTGGTACAAATTCATGGAGAGGAGGATCGATGAATCTAATCGTTACCGTTAATCCGTCCATGGCTTTAAGGATACCATAAAAATCTTCCTGCTGAATGGGTTCCAATCGTTTAAGGCCTTTTGTCTGTCTTCTAATTTCCTGGAAACAATCATCCTTCTAACGATAGGAATTCTATCTGCTTCAAAGAACATGTGTTCTGTTCTGCAGAGACCTATTCCGGTTGCTCCAAATTGTTTTGCAACTTGTGCATCCTTAGGTGTATCGGCATTGGTTCGGACGCCCAGTCTCTGGAATTCGCCGGCCCAATCAAGAATCTTGGCAACAGGTCCTTCCAAACCATCAGGCTTAACCGTCTTGATATTGCCAAGCATTAATTCTCCGGTAGTACCGTCAATGGATATCCAGTCTCCTTCTTTAACGATTTTGCCGGAAACCTTGAACTGCTTTTTCTCTTCACTGACATCAAGAGATTCAGCACCACATACAGCAGGTTCTCCCATACCTCTTGCAACAACCGCTGCGTGAGATGTCATACCGCCTCTTGCTGTGAGTACACCTTCTGCTGCTGCCATTCCTCCAATATCTTCAGGGGAGGTTTCAAGTCTGACAAGGATGACTTTTTCGCCTCTTTCCACCCATTCTTCAGCTGTCTTTGAATGGAATACGGCTTTACCGGTTGCGGCTCCTGGAGATGCCGGAAGGGCTTTTGTAAGAACTTCAGCCTTTGCCTTTTCTTCAGGGATGAAGAAAGGATGAAGCATTCTTTCCACTTGTTCAGGCGTTACCCTGGTGACCGCTGTCTTTTTATCGATCATGCCCTCTTCAACCATATCAACGGCAACCTGAACGGATGCAGCTGCTGTTCTTTTTGCATTTCTAGTCTGAAGAAGATACAGTTTTCCTTTTTCAACAGTGAATTCAACATCCTGCATGTCTTTGTAATGCTTCTCCAATTTGTCGAATACCTTAATTAGTTCATCATAGACACCGGGCCAATCATTTTTCATATCTTCTAAGTCTTTAGGCGTTCTGATACCTGCAACAACGTCTTCTCCCTGAGCGTTCTTGAGATATTCACCGTAATATTTCTTTTCTCCGGTGGATGGGTTTCTGGTAAAGGCAACACCTGTTCCACTGTCGTCACCCATATTTCCGTAAGCCATTGCAACTACGTTAACGGCCGTTCCAAGAAGTGTTCCTTCTCCGATTCCGTTCAACTGTCTGTATTTAATGGCTCTTGGATTCATCCAACTGCCAAATACGGCGTTGATGGAATCCCAAAGTTGTTCATGTGGATCCTGCGGGAATGCTTTCCCCTCTTCCTGATAAACTTTTTTATACAGTTCGATAACACGTTTCAGGTCTTCTGTATCCAGATCAGTGTCCAATTTAACACCTTTTTCCTCTTTAACCGTATCCAAAGCCTTTTCAAATTTCGCATGAGGAAGACCTAAAGCTACATCTCCAAACATCTGCATGAAACGTCTGTAAGAGTCATATGCAAATCTGGGATTTCCTGACTTTTCAGCCATCGCTTCAACAGTTTTGTCGTTGAGTCCCAAATTCAAGATAGTATCCATCATACCGGGCATGGATACAGCAGCTCCTGATCTGACTGATACGAGCAAGGGGTCATTCTTATCTCCAAATTTCTTTCCCGTATCCTTTTCAAGCAATTCCATAGCCTCGTCTACCTGTGCATTTATCTCCTCAGGATATTTTTCGCCATGGTCAAAATAATACTTGCATACCTCTGTGGAAATCGTGTATCCCGGTGGCACGGGAATACCAATGTTGATCATTTCGGCAAGGTTAGCACCTTTTCCGCCGAGGATCTCTTTCATTTGAGATCCGCCTTCAGATTTACTTTTTCCAAAGTAATAAACCCATTTCTTGGCCATCTGATGTGTTCCCTCCTTGTTAATCAAAAATTTATATACTGCTGATTACAATCAAATTGAAGTTTGACACTGCAAACATTTTTCACCGTATTATACCATAGACGTTTTTCATTGTTTTTTTTTTGATATTGTTTTTTGCAACCTTTTGCAACCAAATTCCTTCCGTCAGATTAAAAATAGAACAAAGTTCCCCTTTTGTCGGAGAGCTCATGTGTGGGGACGTTATTGCAGTGCAACTATTATATCTTAAAATTAGAAATCAAATCTGAAAGGCTCTCAGATAGATGTTCCAATTCTGAAGAGAGTTCCTTCAATTGAGCAGCTGCATTTGAGGATTCATGAATTTGATCCGTTATGTGATCGATTTTTTCCGATACCTGTATCATGGAATTTGAGGAATTCTCCATTGCAGTAGCCATTTCTTCTGAACTTGAACTCTGAATTAATGAAGATTCAGTCAAATCTTTAATCCCTGCAGTGATCGTTTCAACAGACTGATAAATCAAATCAAACTCATTGGAGATTTTATCTTTCCCATCCACAACGTCTTTGTACAACGCTGTACTTTGTTCAACTGCTTCTTTAGCATCCTTTGATCCCTGATCGATTTCATTTAAAATGTTGGCAATATTGTTGGAAGCCTGTTGACTCTCCTCGGCAAGCTTTCTGATCTCGTCGGCTACAACGGCAAACCCTTTCCCGGCTTCACCTGCTCTTGCTGCCTCAATTGCAGCATTCAGTGCTAACAGATTGGTTTGCTCGGATATGGAAGAAATCGTTTTCACGATATCTTTGACGTTATTGGATTTCGTAGCAACTATTTCTACGATTTCTCTGGCATGAGCATTTTGTTTTTCAACATAATTGATCTTTTCCGATTGTGCTGTCAATTCATCTCGACCATTTTTGATAGACATCTCAGTATTTGAAATTTCCTGAGAAAGTTTTTTTGCCGTTTGTGAAATGATATTTGCACTGGAGGCTACCTCTTGGATACCTGAGGTCACTTCTTCAATGGAGGAAGAGGTGTTTTCTACAAATTCTTCTATTGATCTTGATTCATCTTGAAGTTTCACCGTTCTCCCCGCCATCGACTCGGAAGAGGAAGAAAGATTTTCAGCTGATCCTTTGATATCAGATGATGCGTTACGAATATCTTGCATTAAGGTTTTAAATTTAACAACCATCAATTTAAGAGAATCTGAAATTTGCCCGATTTCATCTTCGGTTTTTTTTGTAAACAGCACATTCAAATCACCATCGCCAAATTTTTCAACACCTTCTTCAAGGGTTTTGATTGGTTTTGTAATTGATTTCCCCAAAAAATAAGCGGTAAGGACAAAGATAGCTGTAATAACCGCAATGATTATCAGAACAATTACGATTAATTGATTACTATCAGCATATAATTCATCAATTGGGGCAACAACCCCTAATGACCAATTCGGTGTTCCAGGCACCGGACAATAAATAAGATTGCTTTTAATCCCCTCAGAATTCTCTATCAGCTGGACACCCGATTTTCCGGATAACATATCTTTGCCGGCATCTCTTAGCCCTTTAAAACCTGCTTTTTCGCTTTCCTGAACCCTCAAGTCCATCACATAATCATCTACTTTATGGGCGATAATCAGTCCATCTCCATCGGTGACAAAACCATATCCAATATCTCCAATTTTTATTTTGCCAGCTATTTCCGAAAGGGTGTTGAGATTAACCAATCCCCCAACAATACCGATCGTTAATCCCGATGGATCAGGTACACTGTGAGCAATTGCAAAAACCGGATTCCCGGTCAGTTCAGAGATAAAGGGATTTGAAATGACATACTTTTCTCCATTCATAATTGCTTTAAAAAAACCTTTATCAGCATAATCAATATCCGCGTATTCAGCAGTTATACCTATTCCATCTTCTTGAACAACAAAAAGGCTTTCGAAGATATCACCGATAATATCTTTATTGGTAAACAAATAATTGGAAGAATATTTTAATTGCATCAATTGTATAGTATTTGTATTTGACAGTAACTCAATCTCCTTAACACCCGTCATCAACCATTTGTTCATCTCATCGGCTCTTCCATTAACGATTTCCATAGAAGAAGTCTCAATTTGAGCAGTCAATGCTTCACGCACATTGATAAAAATGTAAAAAGTCAATACTCCCATACAAATGATGGTGAGTAATAGTATCCATAGGATAATCTTTGTTTTTATACTCTTTAAAGACAAGAAACGCATTTTCCACCTCACAAAAAAAATGGACATACTTATAATATGCCCATTGTATGAATTGTTACTATTTATCCTTTTATCGAAATCAAGAGTACGGCCACAACGTTGATCACACTGGGGATCCACATATTACTATCCCCAAAAAAAGCCATATAAATAAAGAAAACGCCAATAATTGTGAGTATCGAAATAAACAATCTATCCCCTGGGGTTGTTGGAATTGGTAAAAAACCTTTACGTTCAACAGGGGGGTTGAAAATCTCATAAACAGCTATAGAAACAATCGTAGCTGCGAGTCCGATTAAAGAAATAATCGTCGGCATTGTCCAATTCATCCAGTTCATAACAGATCACACCCTTCCCAGGGCAAATCCCTTTGCCAGATAATTTCTTACAAAATAGACAACTATTGCACCGGGTAATATTGTTAAAACACCTGCTGCAGCAAGTAACCCCCATTTAACCCCTTCAGCACCTATACCAACGGTCAACGTTACAACAACCGGTTTGGCATTGGTGATGGTCAATGTCTTGGCCAATATCAATTCCACCCAAGAGAAGGTGAAGCATAAAAAGGCGGCAACTCCGATCCCTTGTTTCACAAGGGGTAAAAAGATCTTAAAAAAGAATCTTGGAAAACTATAGCCATCCACAAATGCCGTTTCATCAATTTCCTTTGGAATACCCGACATAAAGCCCTCCAAAATCCATATAGCAAGGGGGATGTTAAACAACAAATGGGCAATAGCTACCCCAATATGCGTATCAAATATCCCAAGGTTATTATAGAGTTGTGTAAATGGAATCATAAAAATAACTGCAGGCGCCATTCTGTTGGTAATTAACCAGAAAAACAAATGCTTATCCCCTCTGAAATTCCACCTGGAAAATGCATAGGCTGCGGGTACACTCACCACGATTGTTATAGCCACATTAATAAAAACATAAATCAGAGAATTCGCAAAACTGCTCATCCATAAGTCAGATCCGAATATCTCAGCATAATTCTTAAATGTTAATTCTCTTGGAAAGAAAGTCATACTGCTCAATATTTCCTCATCGTATTTTAGAGATGTGTTAACCATCCAATAAACGGGAAAAATAAGCAATGTGAAGTAAATAATCAATAAAATTGTTGCTCCGATTCTCGGCTTGTTTTTATGCATTATGAACCCCCTTTCCAACGCGCGATATGAACTGGAAGAATATATAACTTAAGATCAGCACAATAAAGAAATAAATCAAAGAGGCCGCTGATGCATATCCCAACTCATAAGACTCCGCTTTTCTTGAAACGAACAAACTCAAAAAAGTAGTTGCTGTTCCTGGACCGCCTCCTGTTAGTAAGAGGGGTTCAGAGTATATCTTAAATGAATCCATAAATCTTAATAAGATACCAATCGTCAAAACTGTTCTCAATTTGGGCAGTGTCACATATTTAAAAGTACTCCATTTGGAGGCTCCGTCAATGGCTGCTGCTTTGTAATAAGCGCTTGGAATGGCCTGTAATCCGGCATACGCGAGTAAAACAATCAACGGTGTCCAATGCCACACATCAACCGTCAGGATTGTAAAAAAAGCATCATTCGAATTCATTGTAACGTTATAGGCATAATCCATGAGATTGAAAAAATTAGGTACTACCCCTATATCTGCTTGTGTGAACAACCTCCAGATAATACCAACCACATTGTAAGGGATTAAAAGCGGGATTCCCAGCAATACAAGATTCAGGGGAACCCATTTCCCCTTTTTCGGCATCGCCAAAGCAATGATAATCCCCAAGGGTATTTGGATAATCAACACGAGAAACGTAAACGCAAATTGTTTAAGGATTGCATCTGTAAACTGACTATCCTGGAGAACCTCCACAAAGTTTTCTATGCCAACATTAAAAGGCATACTCCCCGCAAAGATATAGTTTTGAGAATAATTGACAACTGTAATCAACGGTATAACCGCACTAATCGCCATAAAAGCCAAAGCCGGTAACAAAAATATCCATGCTCTATTCTTCATCCGATAATTCCTCCTTTTTGGGAATTTTCATTACAGAATCCTTGAATCTTGTTTGAAAAGGATTATTTTATCCTCTGGAAACGACAAAAAGACTCTTTCTCCGATTGAAACATTCACACTGCTTGATATTTTGGCTTTCAGTCTTTTATTCATACCCTCAACGGTAATGATTCGATAATGACCAAAATTCTCAACAACTTGAATGTTAAAGGGTGTTGAAGCTTTAGTCTGTTCTTTTAAAATAACAACAGACTCCGGTCTAATACCAAGCTTTACCTCCCCTTCTTCTTTGACCCCTTTTTTCTCCAAAATAGTTTTGATATCCAGGGTAAAGCCTTTACAATCAAGGATTCCTTGGGATAAATGACAGTCTATAAAATTCATCCCTGGGCTGCCAATGAAAAAACCGACAAAAGGTTGTCTCGGATTATCATATAACTCCGTAGCAGTACCACTTTGCACAATTGTTCCGGCGTTGAGAATCGAAACATAATCTGCAAAGGTTAATGCCTCATGCTGATCATGTGTGACGTAAATCATTGTGAGTTTCAACTCTCGTTGAATTCTCATTAGCACCCTTCTCAAGCCATTCTTTAACTTGGGATCAATCAAAGTCAGTGGTTCATCCAACAACATTGCTACAATATCATCTCTGATGATTCCCCTTCCCAATGAAACTTTTTGTTTTTCTCCCTCATTCAGTGATCCTGCAGGTTCAAATAAATACTCATCCAAGTTCAACAACTCTGATATTTTTCGAACCTTCGAATCAATCTTATTCTTTGCATAACCGCTGTTTCTCAAGGGAAAAGCCAGATTATTGTAAACATTCATCGTATCATAGGCTACCGGGAACTGGAAGACCTGTGCAATCTTTCTCTCCTGTGGAGAAAAGTCTGTTGCATCTTTTCCATCGATTAATACCTGACCTTCTGTAGGTCTCAACAATCCGGAAATAATATTCAACATCGTCGTCTTTCCACCACCAGAAGGCCCCAAAAGGGCATTTGCCGTTCCGTCTTCCCAAACTACATTTAAATCATTAATGACCCATTCCGCCTTTTCTTTGTCTTTTACCTTTCCAAATGAATATTCGTAAGAATGACTGATGTTCTTAAATTCAAGCGTTGCCATTCTTATCGCCTCCTGTTTTCGCCACAAGACTTTTGTCATCTGCATCAAAGATAAAGAACCTGTTTTCATCCATATAAAGCTCAATGGTGTTGCCATACTGATAGTGAACAATTTCAGGTTCAAGGACAATCATATTCTGACCGTTATAATCGATGTGTAATTCGGTCTCCGAACCGACTATTTCGCTTAAAATGAGTTCACCACATATTTTTGTTTTATTTGGTCCATCTTTAAACCCGATGTCCTTTGGTCTGATCCCAAGGATATAATGTTCGCTTGTTAATTTTTCAAAGTATTGACTCACGTCAATTTTTAGTTCTTTTGTTATTTCTATCGTTTTATCATTTCTGTTAAGGCTACCTTCTAAAAGGTTCATAGTGGGATTACTAAAATACTTCCCAACCATACTAAAACTTGGATTATTGTAAACTTCTTCTATATCGCCATATTGCAAAAGTTTACCTTCATAAAGATATCCGGTATGTGAAGATAAAGCCATGGCATCAATAGGATCAGCAGTCGCATATATAAAGGCACCTTCACGGTTTGAAAACGTCTCTTTCAGTTGGGTTCTGAACTCTTCTCTTAATTTATAATCGAGGTTTGCGAGAGGCTCATCCAAAAATATGTATTTTGCTCCTTTTACCATTGCCCTTGCAATAGCCGTTCTTTGCCTTTGACCACCACTGATTTCTTCAGGTTTTTGACGCAATATCTTATCAATATTTAATAGTTCAGCCACTTCATGAACCTTTTTATCGATTTCTTTTTTAGAATATTTCTTTGCAACGCGTAGTGGTGAAGCGATGTTTTCATAGACATTCATATTGGGATAATTGATAAAATCCTGATAGACCATGGCCACATTTCTTTCTCTGACAGATAATTTTGTCACATCTTTACCATCAAAGATCACACTGCCCGAATTAACTTTTTCCAACCCCGCCATTACCCTTAAAAGCACTGATTTTCCGGCATCCGAAGGACCTAAAAAACAGACAAATTCTCCGTCTTTTATCTCAAAACTGATATCTTCCAGGGCCTTCTTCCTTCCAAAGTTTTTTGTTACATTTTTTAGTTCTATTCCCATGAACTCACCTCTGTCTTTAGACTAAAAACTGATATTCCTGCTGCCTTAACGGCAGCAGGAATTAAAACATTAACTGTTGCTAAAGGAAATTACTGCTTAGTCTTTCCAGCGTTTGATTAGTTCATCATACTTGATTGTTTCCGGTTGAGGTCTTTCTTTTATCTCCGGTTTTGGAGAACCAGGCTGACTTAACCAATATTCTTCGTCTCTTTCTTCGTTCAGTTCAGGAGACTTGTTTGGGAGTCTTAATCTGCCCATCAACTGATCCATTTTTGCTGCCAACTGATCCATAGCTTCCTGAGCTGTTAGCTCTCCAGTGACAGCCATTGACACATATTGCCACCATTGTTCGGCCAAAAGTGGATAATGAGGAACATTAGGACCTGAGTCTGTGTAGAGTTTTTCATCAGGCGATCGATAGAAAGTGATGATTCCACCCAGCATACCTTCATTTTCTGTCCAGTAATCAGACCATACAGTTGATTTTCTTACAGGGGTGAATCCAATGTTAAACTTCTTCAATGAAACTGTTTTTGAAACACAGAACTGTGCCCATAACCATGCAGCCTTCTGATGTTTCAGATCGACACTATCCTGTAAAATCGTCCATGAACCTGCATCCTGATAACCAACCTTCATACCTTCTTCCCAATATCTTCCATGAGGAGTTGGCGCTACACGCCATACAGGTCTCCCGTTTTCATCGGTAAGCGGGCTGGTGATTTCTGTAAATTCAGGTGTTGAAAGCCATGTGATGTATTTAAAGATATGTTGAGCAATATTTCCCCTTCCTGGAACCGGTCCTGCTTCAGACCATGTCATGGAAGTGGCAAACGGTGGAGCGTATTTCTTCATCCATTCAATATATTTTTCAAGTGCATATACTGCTGCTGGTGAATTTGTTGCGCCACCTCTAGAAACAGATGCACCAACGGGGATTCCGTCTTCATTAACTCTGATTCCCCATTCATCAACCGGGATTCCATTAGGCAATCCTTTGTCACCAACACCGGCAATGGACAACCAGGCATCTGTAAATCTCCAACCCAAGGAGGGGGATTTTTTACCATAGTCCATATGTCCATATACAGTCTGTCCGTCAATTTCCTTACCTGTGAAGAATTCTGCTATATCTTCATAAGCTGCCCAGTTAAGTGGTACACCGAGTTCATAACCATATTCATCGTAAAATTCTTTCTCAAAGTCAGGATCATTAAACCAATCGTAGCGGAACCAGTAAAGATTTGCAAATTGTTGGTCGGGTAATTGAAGCTGATTACCTTCATAGTCCTGTCCAAATTCAAGGTTTAAGAAATCATCCAAGTCCAACCAGGGGTTGGTCACTTCTGCACCGTCACCGGCCATAAAGTCAGTCAGATTCAACGCACTGTTCAACCTTAAATGTGTTCCAATCAAGTCTGCATCGTTGACATAAATGTCATAGAGTTTTGTTCTTGTCTGAATCTGTCTCTGGAGTCGGTCAACAACTTCCCCTTCTCCTATAATATCGTGTACAACCTTTATACCTGTTATTTCATAGAAAGCCTTTGCCAATACCTGAGCTTCAAATTTATGCGTATTAATTCCTTCGGCAACGGATTTTAATTCAACGCCTTCAAATTGCTTGGCTGTTTCTTGGAACCATTCCAGTTCCTGAACCCTTTCATCACGTGAAAGAGCAGAGGGTTCAAAATAATCTGCCCATTTTTCTATAGCTTCATCAGCTGCAAAAACCTGTGTTCCTGCAAAGCATAGCATTAAGAATGTTACCAACAACAACGACGACACAATTTTCTTCATTTTTACCTCCTTGAATTTCATTCCTCTGTGAGATTCCGGCGCTGAAAACCGTTAAACAAAAAAAGCTTTTACCGCCAAAAATCACCTCCATCTAAAAAGTCGGTTTGCATGAAAAACCGTGCATAAAAATGCCTAAGCACAAATTCATATCATATAAGTTTAAAAAAAAGGGAATTTAATAATCCTTTTGAGAAGTGTTTTTTTACTCTTTTTTCTGAAAAACACAAGTATTTTGTTTTTTTTAACGAGAAAAAACAGAATTAGATATCAATATTATAAACAAAACAACAAATTCAATCAAACATTGTCATGAGAGATTAGAACCAATTATTATGGATTAGAAGGATATTATTCATGTTTTCGGATTATTTCATACAAATCGCATAAAAGATTCAAGACTTTGTAAAAAAAGACAGCCCAAGCGGACTGCCCCAATTTTTCTTGTTTATCTATCTATGGGGGGAGTTAATTTTTAAAGCCTACATGATCGATGAAAAATTCCTGGCCTCCTATTTCAAGTGCGTTGATTGTTCCATCTAAGAGAATAATTCCCTGAACACCTCCGGGAACTGTTGCCTCGACAACATAAATATCCACGCCAC
>CAZVPY010000033.1:0-7227 GCA_964629135.1 uncultured Thermotogaceae bacterium
TTTAGCCGTTATAGGTATTGCTATACTACCAGGCAGTATCTTAAAAGAAGGCTGGAGGCATGCATTAACCGGTTCCTCTTGGCTAATCGGATTGGCCTTATGTTTTCATTTTAACGTCTTTTGGCCCGGTATTTTGATCTTAATTGGCATTACACTGATCTTGGAAGGATTATTTTCAAAACGCATGAAAAAACACAATATCTTTGATGACGAGGAATAATAAAATGGGGATTAATAAATCCCCGTTTTATTTTTCAAAAACAATTGCTTTAAATCATCCCTTCAAAATTCAAAATTTTCTGTTTTATCTCTCTTTCGATATCCAAGCTTTGTTGAACTTCTACCACTTTATTGCTTTTAATATAGTAAATATAACCTTTATTCGGTTTAGGATTAAGCAATTGTTGAAGGCAATATAAGTAAAATCTGATTTGAAAGGCATATTTATCATCATCCATTTTTGAACCCGTTGCATACTTAAAATCAACTATTTCCCATTCACCATTATTCAAAAAAAGTTTATCAACCGTACCGGTAAGAATGTACTTTCCAAATTTTTTTCTTAAAGGCATTTCACTGTATATCACAGAAGACTCTTCAATCTTCTTGATTAAAGGTGTTTTAACCCTTTGAAGTGTTTTGATCATCCTTTTTATTTCGGGTAAATCATTATCAAGATGGGGTTCACCTGCAAGCTTTTCAGAAATCCTTTCTACAGTTATAGAGGATAAAGGTATTTCACCCAAGTCTTCCAATACACTGTGAACCAAAGTTCCTAAACGCTTACTGTCCTCACTTTTATGTTCATCTGAATCGTAATCACTGACAATTTCATATGATCGCTGAACTTTCACAATTTTCTTATTTTCGTTGAGTACCGTTGGACTGATATATTTCTTCCACTCCCGTTCTTGAAGTGCATACACGGTATTCGGTATCTGTAAATTGGTTTCTTGATTATCTTGGAACTGTTTTGTATCATCATCAAGTTCTTTTATCTTCTTTAAAGAATCTGGAGAAATTAGTTCGAGATATTTATTGACAGTAGCATCTGGGTCATCATTCCACACATCTTCTTTTCCGTTCTCTTTTAGTATATTACATGACAAAAGGGCATTACGATACGGTGCATTATTTTTGTTTTTGGAGGGTTGAGAATAACTAAAAACCAGTTCTTTTTCAGCACGAGTAAAAGCTACATATAAGATTCTCTTTTCTTCCTCGTGTTCTTTTAATCGCTCTATCATGAGCATATTGGAATAATCCGATCCGGAAATATCATCTACAGGATCTTTTAAAGCCATTTGATTTGATTCGTAATTCACCAATAAATTCGGTTTTGACCGACCGGCATAATTAACATACCCCAGTTCCGGAAGAATAACAACTGGGAATTCAAGTCCCTTTGATTTATGAATGGTCATAACCTTTACCACATTACTTCTTTCATTGTCAACAGAAGCTTCGCCTTCATTACTCTGTTCCATTCCCTCAATAGCTGCTAAAAATCGTCTAATGGAAATCTCATGATCAAAGTGCTGAGCAAATTCCAGGAATTTTTTTAAATTTAAAAGTCTCCTTGTAGGATTTGATAATTGAGAGATAATAAACTCATAATCAAAGACCTCAATGATTTCTCTTAGCAGTCTTGATGGGGTAACAAGGTTGGCCATGTTTCTCAATGATCGATAATGCTCATAAAAGTGATCATGTTTATTATCCTTTGCATAAAGCTCCCAAGCTTTCAATAAAGACCTTTTATCTCTTACTCTTAATTCAACAAGCTCTGAATCTGAATAAGGACTGATATAACTTCTTAACAAAACCAAAAGATTTTCTTCGTCAGAGGGTTCAAAAATGGCTTTAAGAAAGGAGGTTAAAGTCACAATTTCAGCCTTTTTAAAAAATCCACGACTTCCATTGATGTGAAAAGGAATTTGATGTCTTTTAAGCGCATTTTCAAGAATTTCAATCTTTGTCATTCGACGCAACAAGATGGCAATCTCCTTGTAGGGAGTTCCCTCTAAAATTCGCTTTCTAATGTAAAGGCAAATATTCTCGCATTCTTCTTCAAAAGAATCTGCCATTGGTAATAACTTTACCGGATTTTCAGACTTTTCCCCGGCCTCAGCTGATAAAGCATCATAAGATATCGTGTAAGACAATTCTGGTTTTTTCACAAAAATTTCCGGAAAAATTAAATTAAAGAACTCAATTAACTCACTATTTGAGCGATAGTTTTTAAATAATTCAAAGCTTTCAACTTCATCAAAAGCCTTTTCTGTTTGATTAAAAACGCTGACATCTGCTCCGTTAAAATAATAAATAGATTGCTTTGGGTCTCCAACAAATACCGTTTTGTTCTCATCAGTACTGAGTAAGTCAACGATTTCCTTTTGCTGTTGATTGGTATCTTGAAATTCATCTACAATGATGCATTTAAAACGATTTTGCAACATGACTCGTAAATCATCTTCACGCTTCAATAAACTGATGACTTCGAATAACAGCCCGTCATAATCAAGTTTGTTGTCTCGTTTATTCCTTTGATGATACGTTGAGGCCATCTCTTCAAAAGCAATTTGAAACTCCGGTAATAATTGCCTGATAGTTGTTCCACTTTTAACATCATCCGTTCTGGTTTTAAATGCCGATAAATCAACTTTGGATAAAGGGTATTGATTTTTTTCCAAAGCTTCTTGGAATAATTGTAAAAGGTTATCATATCGGTATAAAAAAGCCAGGTCCTTAATCTTCTTGAACTTAGTTGAACCACCGGATTGGTTAAAATAATTTTTGATCGTATAGTTAATTCTTCTTCTTTTTTCAGCTTGGTCAATGATTTCAAATACCGGATCTATCCCCGACTGTAATGGGAATTCTCTTAAGATTCTCGAACAAAAGGCATGTAAAGTAGATATCCAAGCGTAATTCATTCTTTTTTGCAATTTAATCAAATCCGTTTTCCGTTGTCCTGTCATTTCATCTGTAAATTCCTTTATTCTGTTCTTAATCCTATCCTTCATTTCAGTTGCAGCCTTTTCTGTAAAGGTGATTGCCAAGATATTTTTAACATCGTAATGTCGATTCAAAAGTAATGTGAAATAGAGTTCAGTGATGGTTCGTGTTTTACCGGTACCTGCACCCGCTTTAACGAATAAATCTCCATTGCTATTGATAATAGATATTTGCTCGGTGTTTAATCTCTCTTTCATCAATCATCAACCCTTTTTCTAATCTCACATAGACCCGTTTTTTTATGCGGACACCCGTAACAGTTCGTTTTTTCAGTGTTGTTGAAATCCCCGTTGAAAACTTGATCAATCTTTGTTGATATTTCTACCAACAAGTCATCAAATGATAAAGTCTTCTCTTTTCGAGCATTTTTGATAATATAGACATCCTCTTCAGCGTTGTAGGTTAAACACAAGCCGGTGATCTTCTTTTTCTTGGAAATAATGGGTAAAAAAGCCATACCCTCTGGACGCTTAAATAATTGATTGGCGGCATAAGCGTACATCATCAGCTGATGAGATGATTTTTTGTCCGCACTGCTATCAGAACGTTTATAATCGTAAATAAAAAAGTCACCCGTTTGATTCTCATCAATCCTGTCAATTTTCCCAATAAAATAAATATCTTTATCTTTAAGAAATTTTACTTTGTCTTCTCTTGTTATTTCTATTTCAAATCTTTTTGGAATAAAGACGGATGGACCATATTCCTCAGGATCCGGATTTGAAAAAACATAGTTCGATTCCCTGTATTTTTCCAAAAATTCACGAAGGAGCTTTGAAAAAAAAGACACTTCAGCTTCATACAGGATTTTTTCCGGATGAAACATCTTGGCTTTAATCTCATTTTGGATAAAACCAACAACGGTATTATTAAAAAAGGCGTTAAACTCTGTTGGTTCAAGGTTCTCCAACAATTGATTTCTTTTGGTTAAATCATTAAAAACTGCGTGTAATACAGAATGAAGGATTTGTCCTTCAACGAAATAATCAAAACCTTCTTTTTCATCTAAAGTTGTTCTTACTTTTAGAATATACTGATAAAAAAAATCTTTATAACATTTTTTCAAAACGCCGAACTTTGAAGCACTTAAGGTATCACCAAATAAAGAAGGCAATAATGATTTTTTTTCAATTAAAAAAGCTTGTTCATTATTATTTTTTAACAAACCAATTTTCCCTTTAATCTTATCCCAATCATAACCGAATTCAGAACAGAGTTTGATGAATTTTTCATCTTGTATATTTATTTTGTCCAGTTTTGATATAAGGTAATCTTTTACCGAGTAATGATTCAAATAATCAACCTCTTCAATATTCATAAAACCTTTTTCTTCGCTGTCATCATTTTTATCCAACATCCTTAAAAAACGATCAACATAAAAGGATCGATTGTATGGAATACCGTTGATATCACCTTGAGGAAAAACAAAAAAGGCCTTTTTTCTTGTATTTCTCAAAGATAACAAAAAATCCCTTTCCTCTCTCTTCAAATAGGTATCAACAAACGGAGTATCGTTTACTAAAAGCAAATCATAAACCTTATTAAATACTATTTTCGGATAATAATTTTCAAGGAAATCAGGATAAATTCTAATATCCGTTTTTCTGTACCTGGATGATTCAAGATCCATAATCAAACATTTGTTTTCAATAAATTCACTGCTATGAAGTTTTTTATTTTCCAGGAAAATATTCAAACATTTCCAAAAATCTGTCGGCCTAATCATCGGTTTCTTAGCTTTTTGAGTGATAACAAAAAAATGCTTTAATGATGGCAAAATATCCTCAAAAAATAATTTCATAGATAAATCTTCAAAAGCTTCACTGGATAATAAACCCCGTTGCGAGAGTTTTTCATAAAGAAACCTGAAATAATCAAAGTAATCTTCAAATGTTCTTTTCCGCATAGAAGAAAATAAAATACCCAGCGTTTCAAAAACATCATCCAAAAGCGATCTTATTTTTTGGATATTATCAATAGTATCTTTATTTTTTTCATATAAATCCCTTTCTTCTTCAACAGTATTAGATTGGGCGTTAATTCTCCCTTGAATAAACAGTTCATAACGATTTAATTTGTTTTTCCAAGTTTCCTTTCGAATCTTTAAAGTTGCGAATCGTGCAGAATCTTCTTCAGAAAAACTTTTTCCGTATGATAAACCTGCTTTCTCAAAAATTTCCATAAGCGTAGCGAAAGATAACTCAGCGGTATCAATAAAGCCCATTTCAATAAAATTCAGTATCATATCAGGTTCGAAACCACTGTAAAAAACCTTAAAAGGTAATATCATTCGATTGATGTTGATACTATCAAGAATGGAAACATCGGCTTCAAAACGATAAGGGATTCCCATATTTTCAAACACCCTTGAAAGGGACAAGCCCGCCTTTTTAATATCTCGGGTCACAATTCCAATCTCATCTAATGGAATTTCATTTTTTAACACCAAATCCTTAACAATTGCCCCAATCAAACGGTATTGATTTTGTGGATTGGTTGTTTTTGCGAAAGATAAGGGGAAAACCGAGTTGTTTATTAGATTATTTAATCCCCTTTTATCTGAATCCTCCTGAATAAACAGATCACAAACCTTGTCGATCATTGTTGGTGACTTGTTATCTAAGATGTGGTTTTTTATCCGACACGTTACTTTGTTCGCGCCATTTTGAAGAGTTTCAAGAAAAGTATTAAAAGAAGGCTCTTCTATTTTCCAATCTAAAGAAGTTGGTAGTGTAATATACACTTCAGAAAAGAGTGGGATAAAAACAGTAAGAAAATCTCTGATGGGTTTTGGAAAATCGTTAAAACCATCAATAAATAGAAACTGTCTGCTCAAGTCCAACTCATAATCTCCCTCAAGAATAAGCTCCGCCATCATACGATACGCATCATAGGTGGAAAACATGTTTTTCTCTTCAAGGACTACTCTAAATTTAGCATACAACCCGGCAAACAATTTAATCAAATGATCTTCAGTTCCATCCGCTTCAGCAAATACATTTTCAGGATCCTGCTCATTAACAATACTAAAGTAAGAAAGAAACAATTCAACAATACCTATTCCTGAACTTAGTAAATCCTTTAATTCGCCATTATCGGAAAGAACATCTAAAACAAGAGCAGACAACATTTCACGGTCAACATGAATTCTATTAGGATAGTATTTTATTAATTCTTCTACAACAAATTGATTAATAACCTTAAAGTTAATGTTGAATATCCCATCAGCCTTTTCCACATACCGTTCACGAAATTCGTGCAAGAAACCTCCGGAAGAACCGAGGAACAAATAACTCATTGGTCCATATTTTCCTTGCTTATTAAATAACTCGTCAATCATAAAGGCCGTCTTGTCAGCCCGCTGTGGGCCCTTTACTAAGTGAATGGTCGTCATTTTTCCTCCATATTTTAATAATAAACATTTTTTTCATTTTTATTTGGAGTTTTCATTTTCCATTGATTCATTAAATATAATTTAATATTTTGATTTTAATAATCAATTATAGCATAGGCATCTCAGCTGCTTCATGATAACCAGGTTCTTTCTTGGATATAATGAAAACAATAAAATAAGATTTTTCAAGTTTTATTTATCATGGTATAATTAATAGTGCATAAAATAAAAAAGGAGGATTCATTATGAAAAAACTGTTCGTTTTAACTCTTGTTGTACTGATGAGTATTTCATTGTTCGCTGTAACAACTCATCTGACGATTTTATCTGTAAATGACACACACGGACATGCTTGGCAGGATGGTGAAATCGGAGGTTTTGCAGGCGTATCAACTGTTGTTGATGCTGTAAAAGCAGAAGTTGAAGCTTGTGGCGGAAATGTATTGGTTTTACACGCAGGAGACTACAACACGGGTGTTCCTGAATCTGATCAACTGGACGCTATTCCAGATATTGTTGGGATGAACATGGTTGGTTTTGATGCAGTAGTACTGGGAAATCATGAATTTGACAAAAATCGTGAAGTTCTTCTGAAACAGATGGGTTTACTGGAAATGCCGGTACTTAGTGCAAATATTGTTGACGAAAATAACGAACATCCAGTCACACCTTATGTCATATTCGACTTCAAGGATATTTCAGTAGCAGTTTTAGGGTTAACAACAGAAGAAACGGCCATTTTAGAACCTATATATCTTGACAACTGGCGTTTTGCAAATGCCATTGATGTCACAGAAAAATTATTACCAGAACTT
>CAZVPY010000033.1:7272-12572 GCA_964629135.1 uncultured Thermotogaceae bacterium
GTTGGCACACTTGGGTTATCAACCTGGCTTGGACGAACCCAAGACGACTGCAAACGAACGGGCATCTGCTTTTTCAGAAATAGATGTTATTGTGGATGGTCATACTCACACTGAATTTAAAAAACCTCCGTTTATTAACAACAGCATTATTGTTTCTGCAGTTGATTGGAATAAATACGTTTCAAGGCTTGACCTTACTATTGTTGATGGTGAAGTAGTAGATTATCAATGGGAAATGATCCCACTTGAAGGAATAGAACCACAACCAAAGGTACAAGCTGCCATGAATTATTTCATGAAACAAGGAGATGCAAAACTAAATGAAGTAATTGGTAAAACAGAGATTCCATTAAACGGAGAAAGGGCAGATGTCCGATCAAAACCAACGAATTTGGCCAATATGATCTCCGATTCAATTAAGTGGAAAACAGATGCAGATATAGCCCTTCAAAATGGTGGTGGAATCAGAGCTTCAATAGATGCAGGAGATATTTCCTACAGAGATATTCTCACCGTTCTTCCATTTGGCAACACCGTCTATGTAATGCAATTAAAAGGTAGCGAAATCATGCAATTAATAGACTTCATGGTTACTATTCCAGCAGGTGCAGGGGCATATCCACACCTTGCAGGATTGACTTTTACTTACGAAAATGAACAGGTTAAAAATGTGAAAGTCAACGGTAAAGCCATTGAAATGGATAAAGTATACAGATTAGCTACCAATAATTATTTGGCAATGGGCGGAGACGGATACGAAGTATTGTCCAAAAACGGGGACAAAGGTTACGACACCGGTTTCGTTGCTGCAGACGTTCTTAGAGGTTATATAGAACATCTCGGTACCATCACAGAATACACATCAGAAGCAAGATATAACAGAAAATAAATTAAAGAAATTGATCCTTAATAGGGCTCCGTTATAGTAACGGAGCCTTTTTACTTTCCCCGATTTTTTTTGCCAAATAAATAAACGGCGTATCGAATAGAGCAACGACTAATTTAAAGAGATAAGTGGTCAACAATATCTCAAACCATACATTCATTGGAAAAAGCCCCAAAAATGCGATTAAACAAAAGACAAACGAGTCAATCATTTGGCTCACCAATGTGGAAAGGTTGTTTCTCAGCCATAAATATTTGCCTTTGGTTTTTTCTTTCCAAAATTGAAAAGCCCAAACATCGTGAAACTGTGACAATAAATAGGCTGTTAGACTACCTAAAGCAATTCTTGGCATAAAACCAAACAATGCTGAAAGATGTGGAGAGGCAAAATCTTCAGGAGTGGGAGTAAACAACAGGGAAAATTGCATATATAAAGTCATAATCAAAAGACTGGAAAAACCGATCAAAACCGCCCGTTTTGCTTCCTTTTTTCCATACAATTCACTGATAACATCCGTTGCAAAAAAAATACTACCGTAAAGAACATTTCCCAAAGTTGCCGTTATCCCAAACATTTCAACTGTTTTCAAAACTTGTATGTTGCAAATAATAATATTCGCCGCTATCAACATAAAAAGACCTTTTTTACCAAATAGCCTAAAAACAATTAAGGCTATCGATAAATCCACAATCATGAAGATAATCCAAATCAACTCATTCAAAACAAACCCCTCCAAAGTAAAAATCATGACGATTTTACCATATATTCTGAAATAATCGCCCTGTTTCTTCGTCTAAACAGTGGGAATAATTAGTTTATTATAACTCACGGAGGTATTTTTATGAAAAAGTTGTCGTTGGTACTATTATCATTTTTAATTGCTCTATCAAGTTTTGCGGTTTCATTTGAAGATTTTGTTTTTTTCAACGATTTTGACACTGGGTTTGAAGTCGCGCAAATACTTGATAAAAATGTCCTTTTGATATTTACAAGCAACAGTTGTCCATATTGTACACAATTAAAACAGGATGTTATTGCTTCTGAAGAAGTCATGAACTTCCTAATTAACAACTATATTTTAATTGAATTGCATGCTAATGATGAGCAAAAAGGACACTTTGATGTTGAAAATGCGAAATTTGACATAAACGGAAAAGAATTTACTTATCAGGAATTATTTTATTTGTTTGATGTAAGAGGCGTTCCTGCAACTTATTTTTTCAACAAAGAACTTGAATTTCTTGGTGGTTTTCCAGGATATTTGGAGGCAGATGCTTATTTAAATTGGCTCAAGTATGTGGAGACAGAAAGTTATACAAAAGGAGATATCAATACCTTTGAAATTGAACCAAGTTATAATGGTAATTTACAGATAACAGCCATAAAAGAAGATGATTTGAATAAGATAGAAGCCAATTTACCAGCTTTGTTGACTTATTATAGTTTCGATAAATTCAAAGAAAAGAACTTAATATCAATTGATCCATTTAAATACTACATTATACGAGGCGCTGCTTTAAATGATGTTGAGAAACATTTGAACGAAATAGATAAAAAAATACTATACAACGTCTACGTTATTGAATGATTGTTCAGCGATTCAATAATCTCGTTATAAATCCTTTCGGAAGGATTATAATCCGGCTTTAAAAGCTTGAGATTATTTCTGATAGACTGAGAAATCTTCTTTTCGATTAGTAAATGGAGAATTTTAAGAATCTGGGGTGCATCCGCCTCCTTTTCTTCAAGGTAAAAACCGGCGCCATTTTTCTCAAGAGAAATGGCGTTTATTAATTGATGATTTTCAGCTGCTCCCGACCATGGAATGATCAAAGAAGGAACACCATAGGCAATGACTTCAGCCACGGTAGTAGCTCCGCCCCTTATGATTGAGGCATCAGAGGCAGCCAGATATTTATGCATATCTATGATAAATGGAACGGCTTTTACGAAAGGGAACGCTTCCAATTTTTTGATAAAGGCTTCATCGCCGCAAGAATGAAGAAAATCAAATTTATTATGTGAGTTATTTCCAATTTTTTGATAAACCTGAATCATGTTTTCGTTGATGAAATCTGACCCTTTACTGCCACCGGCAACAAGTATGATTTTTTTATTTGGATTGATCCCAAAATGCTCAAATATTTGTCTGTCCTTCTTTTCAATTTTTCTTACTGGATTACCGGTATGTTTGATCTTATGGGCAAAACTCACGTTAAAATCTCTTGCGCTTTCTGCAAAACTGATAAATATCTTTTCTGCTTTTGGGCCAATAATCTTATTTGCCAAACCTGCGATAGCATTCTGTTCGTGGATAAAATTCGGTATATTCAGTTTTTTGCTGGCGAGTCCCAAAGGTACGGAAATATATCCCCCTGTGATAAAACTGAAATCAGGTTTAAACACCCTTAATTGCTTGACACAATCACGGTAAGCCCGATAAGTATTATAGATAACGGAAAAGTTAGAAAAACTATAAAAAGGTCTTCTTAAGCCATTTATTTTTAGTTTTACAATATTAGCTTCCGGGAAAAGACGAATTATTTCTCTGTTTTCAAGTCCATGAGGCGTAGCGAAATACAGAACTTCTAACTTGTCCCCCATTTTTTTAAAATAATCTAACACAGCCACAGCAGGATAGATATGGCCACCAGTTACTCCACCGGCAACGGCAATCTTCATTTGAAATCACTCTCTCAATATTTAAAGTTTTTTCAATGTCACTTGAACGTATTCTTCCCAAAATCTTTTAAAAAACAAAAGTAAAGGGATTCCCAACAAGACACCGGCTAATCCCAATATACTTCCCGCTAACAAAATAGAAAGAAGAATGGCGAACCAATTTAGCTGCATTCTTGTTCCCTGAATTTTCGGGTTTAATAACCAGGATTCAAGTTGATTGGACAGTATCAGAACAACCAATATCTTAATAAAACCAGCTAATCCCCCATGAACAAAACCCAATAACAAAGCCGGAATAGCGGCGATGAAAACACCAAGATATGGTATAAAATTTGTAATTCCAGAAAGAAAACCTAAAAAGAGGGAATAGGGAATGCCCGAAAAAAAAGTTCCAAAACCAACCATCAAGCCCACCAAAAAGGCTATAATAACTTGGCCACCTATAAAATGCCTGATATCACGATAGAATTCTCTGATAAAGTTAATTGATTTATCTTGCGTGGACTTTGGGAAAAACCGCCACAAATTTCTTTTAAAAATAGGGGTTAACGCGGTAAAATATGAAGCTGTGATGATGAATATAATTGCTGAGGTCGTTGCGTTTGGTATATATTGAATGATTGTGTTTAAAATGTTAGCACCAAACTCCGAGAATTTTTTTCCTATTTCACCAATAAACGAATCTATCCATTCAATAACATTTGGGTCAATCTTTCTGTTTTTAAAAAAATTCTCTAAATTTAAATCTTGTGATGAACGAGATAAAACCGGGAACAAACGTTGCCCTTCTTCAATAAGAATAGGGAAAATGGAATAAATGGCATAGGCTAAGAGAAAAAACATTAATAAAGAACTGATGATGATGGCTACTTTATAGTTGATGCACTTAATTTTGCTTAAATAACTGGCAGGAACTTCGATAATCAAGGATAAATACCACCCGAAAAGAATAGCCCCGAGAATCGACTCTGAAGCCTTAAACAGAAGGAAAAACAAAGCGAAATAGATTAAAAACATCCACATCGCAGGATCAAAAACAAGTTTTTTATTTTCGATGTTCGTCATAGATTTTTTTAACCTCCTGGATATCTTGCCAAGTTAAATATTTTGGAGAGCCTTTTGTTTTTGAGGGATTTCTAAGAAGGTAACTGGGATGAAACATGGGAAAAATCATCACACCATCTTTGAACTCAATTAATTTGCCCCTCATTGATGTTATCCTTACACTCTTTTTTCCTAACAAAAAGGATAATGGAACAGCACCCAGAGTAACAATAAGAACAGGATTGATAATTTGCAATTGTGAAAACAAAAATGGCGCACAACTTGACATTTCATCCGGCATTGGATTTCTATTATTTGGAGGCCTGCATTTGACAATATTTGTAATAAAGACATCTTCACGAGAAAAAGAAACTGCTTTTAAGATCTCTTCGAATAATTTCCCGGCTCTGCCCACAAAAGGACGCCCTGTAGCATCTTCATCGGCACCGGGACCTTCACCAACAAAAACAACCGGTGAATGGATATTACCTTCACCTGGAACAGTGTTTGCCCTAGTTTCATACAATGGACATTTTTTACATTCATTGATAGATTCTACGATCTCCGACATTATTTTCTGACTGTTCAAAATCTCACCTCTTTTTATTATACATGATTGACCTAATTATCAGTAAAGCTTATATAAGATATAGTTTATCATAACGAAATAAGTAAACACTGTTTATGG
>CAZVPY010000034.1:0-12528 GCA_964629135.1 uncultured Thermotogaceae bacterium
AAATATTGGATTTCAACACCAGGATGATAAGCGTTGACGATCTCCGTCAACTCCGGGGGAGGCACCTTGCCGGTGTCGGCTATGTATGGATAGGTTATTCTTTTTACAACTTTTTCAAAATCATCGTCAGTTTCACCAATCAAGCCAAAGCTGTTGAGAATGAGTTTTATATTCTGTATTTTTTCCTTCTGGCCTTTGATTAAAATCTTGGAGTTCTCAAAGTCCAGCAGTTGCATGTCCTCTCCCACATTGTAATACAGGTTCAGGACGTTTTGTATGGTCTGGAAGGTGATTCCCGGTGCCAGTGAGAGGACAAGACTTTCTTCCATGAAGTCCGAACTCATGGTGTTGATGAGTTCTTTGGTTTTGTCTATTTCTTCGTCATTTCCGGTAATAAAATAGCCACCGGCTTCAAAGGGTTCGATGGTTACGCCGGGCACTTTGATGTTTACCAATTGTGCCACTTCTTGTGGAGTTAATGAGGGAATGGTGATATAAACCAGTTCGGTATTATCAAAGGTTCCGTCATCTTCGTCCGGTCTTCTGGCATCCATTTTTTTCAGCTCATCAATGAATTCTTTCACAGACTTTTCTGGACCGTATATTTTGTATAAATCTCTGGATTCAACATAGAGCATCTCGATTCCTTTGTTTTTATAAAGCTGTTCATAGACTAAATTTACATCTGTGTTTGCCAATCTTTCAAAGTCTACGTATTGGGAGTATTCTTCATATTCTGTGGTATTGGTTAAGGTTTGAATTTCTTCAACCGCTTTTTTAATTTCTTCCGAGTCTTCCCCTTTCACGAACAGTGAATTAAGGGAGGGGTAGGAAACGATTTCTAATTTGGGGAATTTGGCTTCAACAATTCCTTTGATATCGTTAAATAGTTGCGGATCTTCAAAAAATCTGGTGTTCATGTTGATGATGTTATATGAGTCGGAATCGCCCAGCATCACACTTTCTACTTCTTTGATATAGCCTTCCAAAAGGTCCAGTTCATGTGTTTTACCTTTGACAAACATCAGAGGCGAGAAGCTGTAATCGATTTCGATTGTCGGGAATTTGTTTTGTAGTGAGTTGGGGCTTTCAGGATTTTTCAGCCCGCTAACGATATTTTCTGGTAGTTCATCTGATAGATTTAGTATCCTAATCTCCGAACTTAATGGTGGGACGAGCCAGCCCCAGTCATCGGCAATCTTTTGCGAGGTTTGGATTTCGTAATTGGATCCAAAGATGGACACGCTGTCGGGATTGCCATCTTTTGCGCCAAATCCTTTTACATCTTCATAGGTCCATTGGAAGGTGGGTTTGTTCACCAATGTGTTGACGTTAATGCCCTCTGAGTCTACAATGGCCTTAGGGAATAGTCTTCTCAGTGCAATGGCAAACATTGTGCCATAGCCGTCTTTTACTTTTATTTCAACGATCTTTTCATTGCCTCTTGCTTTCCGGTTTTTGATGTAATCGTTCAAGTAAGAGGTAATCTTTTTTGTGGCGTTTACCGGTCCCATGATTTGAATTTGATCAATCAAGGGGAGGATTTCGTAAACGAGTTCCTCGTATTCTGGCAGGATTTCTTGTTTGGGTACACCCACTCTGGTTCTGAAATTCAGGTAAAATTCCATAAATTCGCGAACTTCTTCTTGACTAAGTGGAGCGTATGATATTTTTTGAGTGTAATCGTTTTGTTCGGTTTGGCCACCCTCTTCTGAAGTTTCTCCGTCTCCAGAAAAACTGACTCCTTCTAAGAATCGAATGAAGAAACCGAATCGTTCGTGTCTGTTGTTATCTCCGTACAAGAGCAGACCAACGGGAACAAATTCTTCGTCTTCATCTCCGCCTTTTGCCAAGGTGATGATGTCATCATTCAGCGTTCCTTGTGCTTCTCGTGTGTAGGTTTCAAAATTACTTTGTACATAATTTTTAAATGATTCCACACTGAATCGCAAATTTGATGTTGTTTCTTCTGTTGTAAGTCTGTTGGCAAATTGTTCATAAAGAGTGGATTTCTTGTTGATCCTAAAATTGTATGCAGCCCAATAGGAGGTTTCCTGTTGAGGCGATAAAGACGTTTCCGCCAATATTTCTTCTATCTTAGTGGGTAATAATTCTTTTCGCACCACGTAAACGGTGTTATTGGGTAAAAATGCGTAGGCAATTTTGGGGTTATTCATGACAATCTGGAGGAAGAAGTCTTCTGCACGCAGGTCTTCTGAAAGCATGACGAATTCCACAGGCTGTATGCCCTTCAGTGAGGCTTCATCTATGACCAGATTGATATCCATGTATTCTCTTAGAACAGACAACAAAGCCATAATGGAGGGTCTGTCTCCTGCTCTTGTAGAGTCGGTATAACTGGAAAATTCACGGATAATTTCTGTGTTTCGTTTAAATGTGACCCTTAAGGTATTAGCCACTATTTCTACTTCCGGTTCTCTGGGAAGGAGCATGTCAAATCGGTAGCTGATTTGGCCTTTCCCTGCTGAGGCTTTAAAGCCAATGATCGGTGAATAACCGATGAATCGGTTAATGGAGTTCATGTTGGACATTTCTCCAGGTGTATTCACCACAATGTATCTGCCGTAATCCAAAGACTGAATATCGTATTCTTCCGGCTCATCATCGTAGATGAAAACGAAATTAATCTCAGAGTCCCCCGGAAGGTATGTGTAATTCACAAGCTTCGCGGAAAAAGATGTACTTGCGAGAAGGATTAACAAAGTCAAAATCAGAAGTGCCCCCAGTTTTTTCACAAGAATTACCCCCTTGATGATTCTTTTTATTGTTTAATTTCTGTTTTTAATTCAGCAATTTCAATAAACGGTCTGGCCAATAATCTGTACAGCCGTGGTGTCGCTTTTTCTGCTTGTTCCTTTTCGTCCGGATAACGGTATAACAACACGCCCATGGGTGTGATTTCTATAACCTGTAAGGGATAGGGCACGTTTGGAACTACAGAATTGATGTTGAGTTCATATACTTTATTTGGCTCAGCAGATGTTTTTATCCAAGCGGTTTTCACACCATCTTCCGTTAAAAAATACGACATGAAGGTACCGTCTCTGAACTCAATGATGCTGGTGGAATTCATGAGTATGTCTTTGACTTGTTCTTCGTCTTGGAAATTAAAGATATATGGTCTAAAAGCCTCCGGTTCATAATAGGTTTTTGCTTCCGTTTCTTTTGAAAATGATTCCATTACTTTTGTCAGGTATTTTTCATCCACGGTCGGCTCTTTGACTGAAATAGCAGGACTTGTTGATGGCGTTTTGCTTGTGGTCGTTGTAACAGGTCTTGTTGTGGTTCGAGTTGTTTTTCTGCCACCAAATAATTCGATTCCCATAGCGGGCAGTGTAACGAATATCAAAAGCAGGGCAAACGCAGCCAACACTGAAAGTAACAAAACGATTTGTATAATCTTCTTTTTTTTCGGATCCGTTTTCGTTTTGGCCATACCTCAACCCTCCAATATTTTATCGTCTATTTGTATCAGTTCTATCTCCATCTCTTTTATGTAGATGTTTGGCGTGTCACTGTCTCCAATCAACAGTGGTAATTCAGCTTGGCTTTCTGTATTGAGTTTGTTGATTTTTAGCGTTTTGGTATCTGAAATGTAGTTTAAAATAATGGAGAACTGTTCTGGGTCAACCACGCCGGAGAAAATGATTTTTTGGCCATTTTTCTGATAGTTAATGGCGATATTTTTCATCATTCTTTCTAATTCTTGAAGCTCATAGGCTTTTTCACTAATCTGCTTATTGTAATTCCTCAAGGTTCCTGAGGTTTCCAGATAGACCTTATAATTCGCATTATATACCATGGCTGTTTGTTCAAGTTCTTTGATTTGCCGATCCATTTTTAAATACGTCAACAGATTAAACAGGATAAAAGCTGTAATCAGTATTCCTAAGGCTATGATGATTCCCCAAACTCTGTTAATTCCTAATTTATTCATACGCATCACTCTCAATATTTTGCCGTTTTGGCCGTAATTTCTTCTTGTAGGATGTTGACCAGCATGAAATCAATGGTGACTTGATTCGCGGTTAATGATAATCCACTCGTTTTATAGGCCTTTTTCAACTCTTCCGAAAATTTGTGGTTCCCAAAATTTTTACCGTTTACATCATAGTATTTTAGGAAAAAATCCTTTCCCCTTGTTATGTTCATCGCTTCAATAAAAATCTTTTCATTCGCCTTATGGCGATCAAACTGAACACCCAGTTCGTTGATGAAATCCGATGACAAGCCTGCATAAACAAGGTCTTCTTTGATCCTTTCGGTTTCAGCTTTTATGGTGTTAGTTTTACTGACCACTCTTGTATTTTCATTTTTAATTCGATTATTCATTACTTCCAGGTCATCGTCTCCGATATAGGTTCGGGCATATTGGTATTTCCCTCTAATTTCAGCCAGGTTGCTTTGTTTTATTGTTTCTATGGTTACCCTCAAAGCCAGAACGGGCAACAATAAAATGGCTATTAGTACCAGTACTGTTGTGAGTTTAAGCTTTGGCTTTTTCTTTTTGTATAAATTTATATTTACCAAGTTCCCTCACCCCCCTATAAGCGAGTCCCATGATTGTTCGAATGTCTTCTGCATCATCGGGATAGTCTTTTTTTAACGGTATTTGTATAACATTTGCCCCACGTAAAATACCCTCTTCTCGTATTTGATATGTAAGGTCCAACGTCAACCGACTGTTGATTGACCCCACAATGACCGATTCTATTCTGGTAAGGGGATTTTCAATATTAAGGTGATTGATTGTTCCTCTGATGGCCTTTTCAGCTTCAAAAGTGTACTTACCGTAGTAATTGGAGAAAATTTCTTGTATAGATTCCGTATATTCTAACGAACCAATTTCCGACCCTTTTAAAATGGCACTTACTACTTTCTGTGGTGTGATGTCTTTCCGGCGACACTCTTCAATGACTTGACTCAATGAAATGGATATCTCCGTAATGTCGATGATTTTATTTGCCAAAAAGGTAAAAAGTACGGAATAATTCACGTCTTGGCAAATTAGAAATGTGAGTTTTGATTGTCCGGGTATATCCTCTTTTAAGGATTGTTCATCAAACATTTCAAGATATTTTAAATGATCTGGCAGAACAATATCAGGTTCCGGCGCTCCAGCCCCACCTCTGTAAAAGCTCATGAGTTTATCCATGAATTCTTTTTTTGTGGCAAATATGGGGATTTTACTTGTGCCTTTAGGTGTTTTAATGTAATTAAGAGGTCCGGTGATGTCAACGATTAATTTTGTTGGGGGAACGTGGAAGTCTTCTGAAATTTTAAATTTCACAGCATTTCTAAGTTGTTCATCGGAAAGTTTTGGCATCTCAGCTGTCGAGAAGATCATTTCCTGATAAGGGTAGTTATAGATCACAAAATCTTCAATATCCGGTTTTATAACATCTACCGTCTGTTTGATGGCATCTATTTGCTTCTCTCCAAAAAATTCATCCTCGATATAACTTTTTGTGAAAGTTTTTAAGATTTTAGCCTGCTTTCTCGCAAGCCTGATTAACAATCCTCTGGTGTAGTATTTCCCCGATTCCAATACAAACAATCTTCTGTTAAATAATTGCATTATGCCCCCCAATCCACTACTATTATTCTCTTTCCAAACGGATAAATCCTGTAATTGGCCTTATGTATAAGCGATACTTTTGAGTACCTTTAAATAATCGCACAGACTCTCCACTTTTAAGCTGACCATAAAGCGTAAATTCAAGCTTTAATTTATCTTTGAATATAAATCCGTTCACTTCATCCCCTTTATTATATACTATTTTTGTTTCTTTAAAGTAATTTAAACTTTCGGATGAAGCTAGAGAAATTTGATTTCTTATTTTTGTTAAAAAAAACGATTCGTTGGACTCTGTTTTCGGACTGTAAAGCAACTCTACACCCATCCCAACGGGTATCAGCAATACAGAAAAAATCAGAAAGCTGAAAATCAGCTCAACATAGGTTGCGCCACTTTTATTAGAAGCCACCGGTTATATTTTGTTGGCCTTGGAATATTGAACTGTACATGGCATAGGCTATAAAGGCCATAAACAATCCAACCAATACAATCATCGAAGGTTCGATAATGGAGGTCACCTGTTTAACCAATGTGCGTACCTTTTCTTCAAAGAAGTTCGCAACCTGTTCAAGTATGTCATCCAATTTACCGGTTCTTTCACCAGTTCCAACCATGGCAATAACAAGACCCGGAAATATACCCGATTCTGCAAATGAGTTCTCAAGACTCATTCCCTCTTTTATGTTATCGGACATCTCTTCAACCTTATTAACGAATCTTGGGTCGTTGGAGGCGTTAGAAGCCAATCTTAAGGCCTTAATAATATCAACCCCCGAGGTGATCATAACCGACAGTGTCCTACAATACCTTTCAAGAGCACTGTTGATCCTGATTTGTTTTACACCCGGAACAATACCCAGCACATATGAAATAGTGGTCTTACCCGCACTGCTTTTAAAGAAGAAGAAAAGTCCAATTGCCGCACCAATCAATACGATGGTCACCAACAACCAGTTTTCCGTTAAGAAGATGTTCAAATCCATCAGTTTGGCCATAATACCACTTGGAGCCCCTCCAAAACTTTCTGCCAGTTTTGGCAGAATAAAGAACATGACCACTATCACCATGAGGATGCCAAAGACCAGTATAAACATAGGATATGTGGTGGCTGATTTGACTTCATCCTTCAGTTTTTTCTGAGACTCGTAAAACTGGGCTACTTTATCTAAGGTGTTTTCCAATGAACCACTGTTTTCCCCAGCATCTACAAGATTCACAAAGATATCGTCAAAACCTTTTTCGGTTTTTAGGGCTTCTGCAAAACTCATTCCCGATTCTATGTTAACCAGCAATGTTGATATGATCTTTCTGAATCTGGATGAGAAAACCTCCTGCTCAGCCAAAACTTCCAAACCAGCTGCCAGATTGACTCCTGAATTTAACATGATGGCAAGTTGTCGGGCAAAGGTCATTAAATCATCTAACTTTAAAGGAAATAGCGAAAATGTTCCCGACCTGCTTTTGACGGTATCGATGGATAAAACCACTAGCCCCTGTTTACTTAAGGAGTTGATTGCACTTGATTCACTTGTAGAATTGATCACGCCATTAACGCGAGATCCACTCATATCAGTCGCTTTGTAAGTGTATGTCGCCATTTTTCACTCCTATTCTGAAACGACTTTTATGCCTCTTTTTTGTAATTCCTGTATCCCCCTGGGATCATCGATCTTAATCAATGCCCTGGCTGCAAAATCCATGACCATTTGTTCCTCAGTTTGGCCCGTGGAGGAATTTGTTGCCCTTAAAACTGTTCTGTCATCCAAAAGATTGATAAGCGGGTAAACCGCTCGAACATCTTTTATTTGTCCCAACGCATAAGCTGCCATGGCTCTAATCATGGGATTTTCATCTTTTAAACTGGTCAGAATATAAACAACTGCTTTTGAATCCCTAAGTTCTCCTAAAGAAACCAAAGCTTGTGTTCTCACATTTTCATTACCATCACGCAACATGGATATGAGAAAGTCCGTGTTTTCTGTTGATGGTATCTTCCCTAATGCATTTGCTACCAAAGCCCTTATTGCCGGGTCAGTGTCAGAAACATATTTATAGAAAGTTGGCAACGTTCTCTCACTTTCAATGAGTAAAAGTGTTTTTAAGATGTCTAATGTAAGTTGTTTGTCATAAGTAGTTTGAAGTGAAATTTGCAACGGTTCGACAGCCCTTTCTCCTATGTGCGAAAGCATCTGCTTTGCTTCATCACGGCTATCTGGAATGGAAAGTAATTTTGAAAGATAGGATGCTACTTCAACCATTCCTTCCGGTGATTGTATGTCGATCATGATCCTTGCAATTCTCGTTCCCTCATCAAAATTGTTCAGCATTGAAGCAAGTTTTAATTTTAAGATGAGTTTTTCAACTGCCGGTGTGCCAATATTAACCAATGCGCCATCTATTCTGGGATCATTTTCTTCTCCCAACATCCAACAGATTTTATCTGCCGCAAGATCACTTCTTATTTGTCCCAACGCCCAAACAGCTGTCATGCGAATTTCCGCGTTTTCATGATCCAAATAAGTGAACAACAGTTGCTCTGAATCGGGTGCTTCTATGTTGCCAATGGCTTCCAGTGCAAGGATTTTCTCCTGGATACTCCCCTTTTCCAGAACTTCTTTCCAATGTTCATAAGTTATTCCCTGGTATTCCAAACCGAATATGACTGCTGTGAACAACGATACTATCATGATACCAATCATAACTTTTTTCATACCACATGCCCCCCCGGTTTTTGGACAAAATATGCATTTGTCCCGTAATGTATTACCCGTAAAAACTTTCTCACATTGTATTATACATTAAATCTTATATTTAATATATCACCATCTTCCACAACGTGTTCTTTACCCACTACCTTTAGAAGACCGGTTTCCTTTAAAGCCTTTTCAGAGCCCTTTTCCATTAAGTCATTGTAATGCATAACCTCTGCTCGGATGAATCCCCTTTCCAAATCGGAGTGAATCTTTCCCGCTGCGGATTTTGCATTGGTTCCCTCTTTAATGGTCCATGCTTTAACCTCATCTTCACCTACTGTAAAGAAGGAGATCAGTCCCACGTACTCGTAAACAACTTGGGTCAGGACATCTAAACCACTTTGGGTAATGCCCATTTCTTCCATGAATACACTTCTCTCCTCAGGTTCCAACTCTGTGAGCTCCTGTTCAAATTTACCACAAATTTCGGTTAAAACAAAATCAAACTCTTTGCAGATTTGTTTTGTTTTCGTGATTTCAGACGTTTCTTTTTTATAGGCATCTTCATCTGAATTCAAAACGATGATTGAAGGTTTCAAACTGAAAAGGGACAGAGAGGAAATGAGTTTTTTCTCTTCAGGCGAATAATCCGACCCTTGTGGCCAATTTTCTTTTTCTAAAATCTCATACAATTTGTTTAAAATCTCCAGTTCCTTTTCTTCGTCTTTTTCCAGTTTCTTTTTAGAATTTTCTAAGTTGTTCTTTCGACTTTCAACTAATTCCAAATCCCTAAGAATGATTTCGGTTTTAATCTCTTCAAATTGTTCCAAGGGTTCTTTGGGGACTCCAGAAAAGTTACCGATGGTCCAAAGTAAGGCATCACATTTTTGAATCATGCCAAACACTCTGTTCCGTTCCTTCGCCCCGGCTTCTATATCCAGTCCGTTGGTGTCTGTAAATTCAAGGATAGCGTATGTTGTCTTTTTCGGATTGTACATCTCGCTTAATTTTTTTACCCGGGGGTCTTTCACCTCAACTATTTTTGTCTCTCCGGGTTTTGAATTTGTATCGGTACTACCGGTTAACAAGTTGAAAAGGGTTGTTTTTCCCACGAAGGGTGTTCCTATGATTCCGATTTTCATTTATTCATTCTCCAATCTTTCTTTTTTTGTGGTGGCAATATAACTGGCAACCTGACTGGGGATGGTTCCAGGACCGAATCCAATATCATAGCCCAATTCCAATGCCAGTTCATGACTGATTCTGGGACCGCCAACCGCTGCAATGAGTTGATGTCGCATCCCTTCCGCTTCCATTAGGTCCATTAGTTTTGAGAGATTTTTTACGTGTATATTCTTCTGCGTAACAATCTGAGAAACCAGGAGTGCATCTGCGTTGACTTCTTTGCATTTTTTAATCAGATCTTCGCATAAGACTTGACTTCCCATGTTGTAGACTTCAAAGTTTTTGTATCGTTCCAATCCGTAATCCCCGTGATAGCCTTTCATGTTTAAGATGGCATCCAGCCCAACGGTATGGGCGTCACTTTCTATGGTGGCTCCAACAACAACAAGCTTTCTGCCTATTTGTTCTTCGATATATTCATCCACTTGTACCCGGTCCATATGATCGAATTTGGCTTCCACTACTTGAATATCATCGGTGTTGATTCCGGCAGTGGTGTGCCCGTAAACAACGAAAAAGCTAAAATCTCCACCCAAATCCTGCATGGAAACCACTTCAGCTTTTTCAAAGCCCATCTTTTTCACCAGTCTCCTGGCCGCTTCTTTTGCCAAAGCACCCGCTTTTAAGGGCAATGTGAAGGAAAGCTGCATGGCTCCGTCATTGGTCGTGTCTCCGTATGGATAGACCATCATCAGCGAACACCTCCCTCAAAGACTTGAGAATCAATGTTCAATAATTTTCTAAAAGCCCCTTCAAATGGGTTGTAGTATTTGTGAGATTTTTTAACCACACCATCCAAGCCTTTCCCGCCCGTTTGCGTTCGTTTGATGTCGGCAAAGTTTGCCCCCTCAATGGATTGCATCAATCCCACTTCGCGAGTATGCTCCAATAATTCAATGGCTTGTTCCAAGACTTTATGCGCCCTTTGGGAGATAAATGAATCATCATCAATGCTGAATTCTTTGCCTAAGCTGAAGGCGTTTTTAAAGATGTAATCGGCATTTTTAACTGCCAAATATCGGTCCTGCATAAAGGGTGTGTGAATGGCCTCTGTAAGCATTCCCAGTAATTGTATGTCCTGTCCTGTGAGCACGGATACGAAGTTGAACATGGTGTTCATGGCGTAGCCTTTGAAGATATCCCCGGTCATGTGTTTGGTTGGCGGCATATATTTTAACGTAGCCTCCGGGAACAATTCCCGCGTTAACAAGGCATGGGCAATTTCATATGAGAGACCGTCTTTAATATCCGGGTTAATCTCGAAGGCATGTCCCAGTCCCATGTATTTTGGCTCCATACCGGCTTTTAGCGCAAAGGCCTCGTTGATTAACTGTGAGGCGGTTACGGCATAGGCCTTTTCAATGGCATCGGATGTGGTTAAATAGTTATCTTCTCCTGTGTTGATGGTGATATGAGAGGCAGCACAAATCAACCTTGAAAAGTACTGGTCGATGATGGTTCGTTTCATGTTGATATCCCTGAACAATATCCCGTACATGGAATCGTTCAACAGGAAATCAAGACCTTCCCAAGCTCCCATCATGGCAATCTCAGGCATACAAAGTCCGGATGCATAGTTCACCAGTCGGATGTATCGATTCTGCTCTTCACCTACAACATCAAGGGCTTTGCGCATAATTCTAAAATTTTCTTGTGTCGCATAAGTTCCACCAAAACCCTCGGTGGTAGCACCTTCAGGAACATAATCCAATAAACTTTGCGCCGTTGAACGGATAACGGCAATGATATCCGCACCTTGTCGGGCTGCGGCCTGGGCTTGCACCACATCTTCATGAATGTTTCCTGTGGCCACAATAACGTATTTATAAGGTCTTGGAGGATCGGACCAGGTCTCGTACAACAACTTGTCCCTTTCGTCCTTTATCTTTGCTATATGATCCATGGCAGTCTGCGTTAGCTTTTGAGACAAGGCGTTGATTTTGTCGTAGTCTCCCATGGGAATTTCCGTCAAATCAAGATTTTCCTCGGCAACCATTTTGGCGATTGCTTCAGGGTCTTTATCGTGATAAACACAGGCATTCAGAACGTACAAAGATGCTCCCATCTCCAAGACACCTTTTTTCATTAGCTGTTTGACGATGATGTTCACATAGGGCGTTTCATCAATATCCGCACCGGTAATCCCAAACAAGCGTAAGACTGTTCTCTCGATACTGGTGGTGGTGTTTTCACTGATCAACCCCATTAAATCGTCCACGATTTCTTTGGATATCTCTTTGGCCCGGTTTACCGGTTCGCTTTTCAGTCTCAGTTTCAGTTTTTCCAATTCTATTCCCCCGTTACATTAAAATAATTTATTGACTTCGTTCACATCGTACTCTATATCTAACAGTTGGTATGCGTCTTCAGTCACCTGACGACCTCGTGATCCCCTGGTCAAAAAGCCTTTTTGAATCAGATAAGGTTCGTACACTTCACTAATGGTGTCGGGTTCCACACCCACAGCGGCTGCAATGGCCTTGACGCCTGCCGGGCCTCCCCGATAATGCTTGATAATCGTTTTTAAAATTTTTCTGTCCATGGAATCCAGCCCATGATCATCTATCTCAAGGGTTTTTAACGCCTGCAGGGCATCTGATTCTTCAATTTTCTCATGACGGTTAACCGTGGCAAAATCTCTGATTCTTTTTAATAATCTGTTGGCCACTCGGGGTGTTCCCCTGGAACGCATGGCAGCCATTTTTGAAGCGTTTTCATCAATTCCAATTTCTAAAATGCTTGCGGAGCGTTTGATAATATTTTCCAACTCTTCAGTTTCGTAGTAATTGAGTTCTAATTGAATACCAAAACGGTTTCTCAACGGTGACGTCAAAAGACCACTTCGTGTTGTAGCCCCTATCAGGGTGAAACGATTTAAATCGATTCGAATGGATCGGGCACTGGGACCTTTACCAATCATGATATCCAAAGAAAAATCTTCCATGGCTGAGTACAGTACCTCTTCAACCACCCGGCTCAGCCGGTGAATTTCATCGATAAACAATACGTCTCCCCGCTCCAGATTCGTTAATATTGCCGCCAAATCCCCCT
>CAZVPY010000035.1:0-12372 GCA_964629135.1 uncultured Thermotogaceae bacterium
ATTTAAGTGTTCGCTTACCGAATTATATCATTTTTCAGCCCATTTTCCATTCAAAAGGTCCTGTTTGTTTTGATTGGATTCTGATGGTATCTCCGGGATTCAAAACGCCAACACCTTCCGGTGTACCTGTGTAAATTAAGTCACCGGGTATGAGTTTCCAATATCTGGAGATTTCTTTCAAAATTTTCTCAAAAGAAAATATCATATTACTCACTTGTCCATGCTGTCTTTTTTCGTTGTTGACATAACAATCAAATTCAAAATTTCTTATCTCATCACAGCTGTTAATTGGAATGATGTTGCCTATGGGAGAACTGTGATCAAATGATTTTGCTTTTTCCCAAGGCAATCCTTTCTTCTTTAATTCGTGTTGAACTTGTCTCAAGGTTAAATCCAATCCAAGGGTGAATCCGCTTATGATGTTGTCGATGTTGTCAGTTTCTTTGAAATAGCCTTCTTTGCCAATGAGTAAAACCAGTTCTGTTTCATAGTGTATTTGAGCTTGAACAGTTCGCTTAATTGTTGTTATTTCTGAGTTGATAAGACAAGTAGCCGGCTTCATAAAAATAACGGGCGTTTGAGGGATCTGATTGTTTAACTCTTTTGCGTGGTTGACGTAATTTCGTCCAACACAAAAGATTCTGTTAAAATTAGAAATTTGATTTTTCATTGAGATACTCCTGAGGGATGGTGATGGCAAATCTACACTTGTCACTTCCTGTTAAGCAGCTTTCAATAAGCTCCACATGCAGTTCCCTCTCGAAGATATGTTCAAATGGCGCTTTTGCAAATCCTCCGCTGCAATAACACCAGTCGGGATCAATATCGGAAAAATCCTGCAGGAGGTGATTTCGAATAAAGGGGCAATGACATGCCATGTAGCGTCTTTGCGTTAAATCATCTGTTTTAACGTATTCTGAAGGGTTGTAGGGTATCTTTGTCAACACAATCTTGTTTCCCCGTTTGATTCCACCAAGCATTTCCTGATTGGAACGAACTAATTCAACTACTTCGGGTGTGATGATTTGTTCAAACCAAACAGTTCCTTCATCTGCATGTTGCTGGAGTTTTTTAACTGCTCTCAGATGGCGTTCCGTTAAGTACGCTTGGATAGAATCTGCATTCATGAAATGTCTTTTCTCTTCTTCAAAACTTTCTGCAGGTATCTGATGATTGTTTCCGGCCAAGACCCATCTGGCTTCATCTTCTGTCAAAAATGATTTTAAAACAACCATAAATGATTTCACAAAGTCTGGATATTTTTTGGGAGAGCTGCCAATTGGTAAATTATTTATCTTTTGTTTTAGCTCCACATTTAGTCCTTTTTTTTCTGCTATGATTTCGAAGCGATTTAGAATGTTTTCGATAACTCCTGAAACCCCTAATAATTGAGTGAAATAAATATATATGGTGTTGTTTTTTTGACTCAGAAAATATCTGGACAAAAAGATGAGGGATTTGATTGAATTTTCATTTTTAGCGATTAACAGATCCATGTAAGCTTGAATGTCTTCGGAAGTACATGAATATAAATCAGTTTCTTTTTTTTCCAAGAAATGTTCAAGCTTTTCAACTTCTTTAACGGCATATTCAATTTTTTCGCTATCTGCTCCTTTATCTATTAAATACGCTGTGTAACTGTTCTTTTCCATGATTGACCTCCTTTATTGATTCGTTATCATACTTCCTAGACACCGTGGCAAAATTATCAGCAAATCTACCGGACCTAATGAATGACTTAAACGAAAAGAACACACTTTATCACTCTCATTTTATGTCAAAAAATAATCTACCCCGTTTTTAAAGATATCCTGTTGTTCTATTCCGGGAATGTTTTTATATAACCCCGGACGTACCCTTTCGTTGTGTCCCATTTTCCCTAATACTCTTCCATCGGGACTTGTTATACCTTCTATAGATGCGATAGAACCGTTGGGGTTTGAAGTGCTTGATGGGTCAATGATCCCATCGGGTGTGCTATAGCAGGAGGCAATTTGATCGTTGTCTATCAATTGCTCCAACATGTCGGTCGAGCAAAAGAAACGACCCTCGGTGTGTGAGAGTGGGATTTTATATGTTTTATCCAATTGGTCCTGACTGAACCAAGGAGATTTGTCGGATACAACTTTTGTATTGGCAATAGTGGATATGTGACGGCCGATATGATTGTAGGTTAATGTTGGCAGATTTTCATCGGGTTGCCTGTATTCTCCGAAGGGTAATAATCCCAGTCTTAAAAGTGCCTGAAAACCGTTACATATTCCCAGAATTAAGCCATCTCTTTTTTCCAACAAATCTGTAACAGCTTGTTTTATCTTGGTATGTCTGAAAACAGCGGCGATGAATTTTCCCGAACCATCCGGTTCATCTCCAGCACTGAATCCGCCTGGTATCATCAGGATCTCACTGCTGGCGATTTCTTTTGCAAAGAGAGTTGAAGATGTCTCTATATCATCCATGGATAAATTTTTAAAAACTGTTATTTGACATTCTGCTCCCGCTCGTTCAAATGCTTTTTGAGTATCATATTCACAGTTGGTTCCTGGAAAAACAGGGATAAAGACCCTTGGTTTTTTCCCGGTTAAAACTGAAAAGGATTTTTTTTCATTACGGGTTTTTGAATGGCTTTTATTTTTGATTAAAGATACCGGTTTTTTAATGGGCTCATGCAAAGGGAAGATGTCTTCAAGGGGCTTTCGCCACTGTTCTTCAATTTCTTGCAAAGAAATACTTTGTGTACCTATTTGAATAATTTTTTCGGTGCAGGTTTTTCCAATAACGATTCCCCCATTCTCCTTTAGGATATCTTTGGTGTCTTGTTGGCATTCGATTAAAAAGGAACCGGGTAATGTCTCTTTTATTTCTTTTAGTTCAGATTCAGATAGGTGAAAACCGATGCCATTTCCAAAGGCTCTCAAACAAAGGTGATATAAAACACCATCACGATTTACTGATCCACAAGAGAGCAGTTTATTTTCTTTGATTAGGCTGTTGATTAGTTGATAATTTTTCTTTAATCTCTGAAAATCAGGCATGAAATGATTGTCCTTTGGGCTTTCAAGATAAACCAGATAATGGTCCGGACCCTTCAACTCGTTCGTACATAATGTTTCTTCTTCTGTAATGCTTACTGCGAAACTGATCAGTGTAGGAGGGACATCGATGTCTTCAAATGAGCCTGACATACTGTCTTTGCCACCTATTGCCGCATAGCCAAGCTCTTTTTGTGCTTTATAGGCTCCCAAAAGTGCCGCAAAGGGTTTCCCCCATCTTGCCGCTTCTTGGCGTAGGGCTTCAAAGTATTCCTGTAAACTCAACCAGATTTTGTCAGGTTGGGCTCCAGCGGCTATTAATTGTGTGCACGATTGGATGATGTTATACATCCCTCCATGAAAAGGACTCCATTCAGTTAACAATGGATCGTATCCATGTGCCATTAAACTGATGGTGGAAGTGTTCTCTGTGGGGATGTAGGCTGCCATCACCTCCGAGGGAGTTTTCAGGTTTTCTCCACCAAATGGGAACAAGGCGGATGAAGCGCCGATGGTACTGTCGAATCGTTCAACCAAACCCATTTGTGCGGCGTTATTTAAGTTTTTCATTTGTTCTAATAGTGATTTTATTGGATCATTTTCATCCATAGTAATGGTGTTGAATGATGAATTTTGTTTAGGTGCAGCAACATAAACATCACGATGTTGTTGAACACCGTTGGTGTTCAGAAATTCTCTTGCGATATTGACAATGGTTTGTCCTTGCCAATGTATTTTCAGTCTGGCATCATCGGTAATGGTTGCTACGATAGTGCATTTTAGATTTTCAGCTGCACAGGTTTTTTGGAAAAAATCAAAATCATCCGGTGAGATGACAACGGCCATTCTTTCCTGGGATTCGGAAATGGCCAGTTCGGTCCCATCAAGTCCTGCGTACTTTTTTTCAATGGCATCCAGTTTAATGTCCAAGCCGTCTGCCAATTCGCCAATTGCAACGCTAACACCACCGGCACCAAAATCGTTGCACTTTTTGATTTTTTTGGTGATTTTCGGATTTCTGAAAAGTCTTTGGAGCTTTCTTTCCATGGGTGGATTTCCTTTTTGAACCTCTGCACCGCATTGTTCTATGGATTGTTTTTCGTGGCTTTTTGAAGAGCCGGTTGCACCACCGCATCCGTCCCTACCAGTGTCTCCACCAATTAACAGGATGATATCTCCCGTTTTTGGTTTTTCCCTTTTAACGTTTTCTGATGGGACGGCACCGATCACTGCACCGCATTCCAAACGCTTGGCAACGAAACCTGGGTGATAATATTCTTTTACCATCCCGGTGGAGATTCCAATCTGATTACCGTATGAGCTGAATCCGTGAGCGGCTTCCATGGTGATCTTCCGTTGAGGGAGTTTTCCATCCAACGTTTTTTCAACAGCTTGCCTGGGGTCTCCACTGCCAGTCACTCGCATGGACTGATAGACATAAGCCCGGCCGGATAATGGATCTCTGATGGCACCTCCAAGGCAGGTGGCAGCTCCACCAAAGGGTTCAATTTCCGTTGGGTGATTATGGGTTTCGTTTTTGAATAGAAGATTATAAGGGGTCTTGCCTTTGGGGGTATTCACATCTATTTCAACGGTGCAAGCGTTTATTTCATCCGATACAACTAATTCTTTTAACTTGTTTTCTTGTCTTTCAATCTTCATCCTAAGGGTTGCCATATCCATTAATGTCAGTGGTCTGCTATTTTTATGATATTTTTCAAAGTCTTCTTTGAATTCTTTGAAAGCCTTTTTTATCTGTTCAGTTTCCGGGAAATCTTCAAAAATAACTGAGGAAAGGATGGTTGAAAAGGTGGTGTGTCTGCAATGATCAGACCAATATGTGTCGATTACTTTGATTTCTGTAATAGTGGGGTCTCTTTTCTCTTTTTGAAAATACCGTTGACAAAGGGATAGGTCTTCCAAAGACATGGCTAATTGATGTTCAAGATGGAATTTTTTCAGCCATGATTCATCCATCCTGATAAAACCATTTAAAATCTCAACTTTTTCCGGGATTTCAGTTTTAAGTTCAAGAGACTGTGGTTTTACTGCAGAGGCTTTTCTGGAGTCCACCGGATTGATGACATAGTCTTCGATCTTTTTTTTGTCTTGATCCGAAAGTTCTCCAATGAGGGTGTATATTTTAGCTGTTCTCACTAACGGCTGGGATTGACTGATGAGGATACGAATACATTGTTCAGTTGAATCCGCTCTTTGATCATATTGGCCGGGTAGGTATTCGCTGCCAAATGAGTGATCACTAACCGTCATTTCGTTTGTTTTCTTGATGTGCGCGTTGTACTTGTTATTTTGCAAATCATCTGTATAGACCAGATCGACAACCGGATCGGAAAGGACTGAGTTGATAACCATGGCCAGTTGTTTTTCATCAATACCGTCTATATCGTATCGATTATAAAGATTGATTTGTTTCAAATGATTCATGGAAAGATGGCTTTGAATATCAACTAATAAGTGTTGAGCTTCCACGTCGAACCCAGGTTTCTTTTTTACATAGACTCGAAATATTGTATTCATTCGGTATCTCCTAAATCAAATCGATGGTATATGGCATTTACATTTTGAAGATAATGATCGGGTTTAAAGATGTCATCAATTTCTTGTTTGTTTAAAATTTCAATAATCTTTTCGTTTTTCAAAACAGCTCCTTTGAAATCCTTTGCCTCATTCCAGCAAGTCAAAGCTTCGGCTTGAACTGTTTTGTAGGCTTCTTCTCTACTGACACCTTTTTCAATAAGAGCTAGCATGACACGTTGTGAATAAACTAAATTATAAGATTGTTCAAAATTTTTGATCATGTTCTTTTCGTTGACCACCAAGTTGTCCATCATCCAGATGATTTTATCTAACATATAGTAAGCAATTAGGCAAGAGTCAGGAATGATAACTCGTTCGATGGATGAATGAGAGATATCCCTTTCATGCCAAAGGGCAATATTTTCCAACGAGGCATCGGCGTTGCTTCTCAGTAGTCTGGCCATTCCGCAGAGTCTTTCGCTAATGATGGGGTTTTTCTTGTGAGGCATGGCGGATGATCCCCTTTGTCCTTTTCTGAATGGTTCCTGGGCTTCCTGAACTTCCGATCTTTGAAGGTGTCTGATTTCGAGGGCGATTCTTTCGATGGAAGCGCCCAATAAAGCGAGAGAAAACAGATATTGTGAATGAACATCGCGTGGAACGACTTGGGTGGAACAAGGACAGACGTTAAGGCCTAATTTTGTTAGGGCTGCAGCTTCGACTTCTGGTGTGATATTGGCGTAATTGCCTACGGCACCGCTGATCTTTCCCTGTGAAATTTGTTTTAGGGCTTCTTCCAATCGGGCTTGATTACGTTGTGCCTCACTTAACCAGGAAAGCCATTTGAGTCCAAAAGCGGTGGGCTCAGCATGAATCCCATGTGTTCTTCCTAATGTGACGGTGGCTTTGTATTGCCTTGCACCCTTTTTTAAAACTTCTATTAAAATTTCATTTTTTTCGATAATTAATTTCATGGCATCGCGCATAGCGATGGACCAGGCGGTGTCAACCACATCGGATGAGGTCATGCCCATATGAAAGTATCTGGCTTCATCACCCATGTCCTCGGTTATGCCCTTTATGAATGCTATTACATCGTGCCTTGTGATTTCCTCAATGGATAAGATTTTTTCCACATCAATATGGGCATTTTGTTGAATCTTTTTTGCGGTTCCTTTCGGTGCTTTGTTAATGTCCTCAAAAGTTTTAACAACTGACAATTCAACATCCAGCCAACGTTGATACTGAGCTTTCAATTCCCAGATTTCCTTCATTGGAGATAAGGAATACCTTTCAATCATCGTTCTCCCCCTTTTATCGTTAGTTTGTTATTTAAGATCTACTTGTAATCATTAAAGTCACGATGGAATAATAACACGATCCACATCAACAAACAAGCATTGAAAATTTTAAAAGGCCCAAAAAAAACAAAATGAAAAACACTTGACAAATGATGTTAAATTCTGTATATTTATTAATTGAATGGAGAAAAAAATTGGAACATTATGTTCTATAAATGAGGTAAATGATGAAAAGATTTATTTGCAAGTCATGCTTCGGAAATTCCTTCTCCAGTTCTTCTATTCGAAATCAAAAAAGCCTCAGTTGTCCTTATTGTGGACATGAGGAGCTGGTTGAGATTCAGCCTGATGTCAAAATCGGGGAATTACTTTGTCTTTTAGGCGTACTGAATGAGGAAAAACTAATGATCGCTCTTGAGCGTCAAAGAGAGATGAATGAAAAGATTGGCAAGATTTTGATCTTTCTTAATATGATTTCTGCAAGAGATTTGTCAAAAGCACTTAGTATTCAATCTCAAATGCTCTAAAAAAGAAAGACGGAGACAGAAGAATACGCTTCTTTTAACAACACTCTAAGTTAAAAATAAGTTCATATTAAATGAGGTGCGATGATGGTGTGCGAGATTATCTGCGTTGGCACAGAGCTCTTATTAGGATCAGTTGTCAATACAAATGCTACGTTTATTTCCGAGAAGTTGTCAACAATGGGATTTTCGCTTTTCAGGCAAACCGTTGTTGGTGATAATGTCCAAAGGATTAAAGACGCCTTGGATTCAGCTTTTAAAAGTGCTGATTTGGTTATCATGAGTGGAGGTTTGGGACCTACACAAGATGATCTAACAAAAGAAGCTGCTTGTGAATTTTTCGGGCAAAAAATGGTACTGCATAATCCTTCACTTAAAAGAATCAAATCCTATTTCAAAGATAAACCTATCAGTAAATTTAATGAAAAACAGGCTATGTTTCCTTCTAATGCCGTTGTTCTTGACAACGATAACGGAACGGCACCGGGTGCAATTTTGGAAAAAAACGGTAAACGAATCGTTCTGCTTCCCGGTCCTCCAAATGAGCTTCGACCTATGTTTGAGAAAGTTCTTGCTTACCTTTCCCAATTTCAGGAAGGGGTATTTTTCTCTAAAGAGTTGAAGTTTTTTGGAATTGGAGAAAGCACAGTTGTTGAAATCATTGAGGATATTATTGAAAATCAAACTAATCCCACAATAGCTCCTTATGCCGGTGATGCTGAAGTGAAGTTAAGAATCACCGCTTCTGCTGATTCGATCGAAAAGGCGAAGGAACTCATATTGCCCGTGGAAAGACAAATCAGGAAAAAAGTTGGCGTTTATATCTACGGAACAGATAACGATACCTTGGAGAAGGTGGTTGTCCAAAAGCTGATTGAAAATAACCTGACCCTTTCCATAGCAGAATCATGTACCGGTGGGTTGTTGTCATCCACCATTGTAGACGTATCCGGCGCTTCAAAAACCTTTTTGGGTGGTTTTATCACCTATTCAAACGAAGAGAAGATTAAACGTCTTGATGTGGATAGAGAAACCCTAATTAACCATGGTGCCGTGAGTTTCCAAACCGCAGAGGCCATGGCAAAGGGTGTTTGCCAAAAGATAGGCACTAATATCGGGATTTCCACCACCGGTATCGCCGGCCCAACCGGTGGCACAAAAGAAAAACCTGTTGGAACAGTTTTTATAGGCATTTGTAATAACGGTGAAGTCTTTTCAAAAAGATTCCTTTTTAAAGGGAATCGGGAGAAAATAAGAATACGAACGGTGAAGATGGCTTTAAAGATGTTGATTGATTTGATGGAGAGAAGGCAATAACTGTTTTAATTAAGAAGGTGGCTTGACCAATGATAAAGCGTTCCGTTATTACGTATGATCAAAAATTAACTAAATTAGCTAAAAATTTAAGAATGAAATCCACTCTTTCAGAAGTCATTCTTTGGAATCACATAAAATCTCGGAAATTGCTGGGAATAAAATTTCAAAGACAAAGGGTTATTGGAAAGTATATTGTTGATTTTTATAGTAAAGAATTAAAAGTAGCAATAGAAATTGACGGGAATTCCCATGATGATAGAATTGAAGCAGATGAGAGAAGGGAAGAAGAGCTGAAAAGGATGGGCATAACGGTCTATAGGATTCTTGATGTCGATGTGAAGAAAAGTATAGATGGTGTACTTGAGGGTTTAAGGTGTTTTTTGGAGTGGGTTTTGAAGGAAAGTTTAGAGTGTGAGTGATACGAATATTTTAAAATGTTGTAATTGTGAAAGTGCCAAAACCCACCCCGTCTGCTTCGCATCCACCCCTCCCAAGAGGGGATTTTGCTATTGTTATTCTTTCAATTATTTTTACATCATTCATTTCTTTATATTTAAGAAACCACGCAAATAGAATTTTAATCATCAAATTATTAGAAGACTTGTTTTTATAATAACTTAAAAATCCCCTCCTTGGAGGGGTGGATGCGAAGCAGACGGGGTGGGTTTATACAAGTTGAGATAACAAACAATATCTGCGACTCCCATTAAAAGTGACACTTCAGAAAACAGTTTGTTTTTTTAGGGGCTTTTTTCAACGCAAAAAGCAATAACAACTTTTATAAACGCACAAACTTATTCTCCTTGCCACCAACAAAAGTACAGTAACTATAATCATTAATTATTTATGAGTACTCCAATACTCCCTTCCTTATGTTTCCAAAATTCCTCATATCTTTTTCTCCTCAATTATTGACAGGAGACAATCTTTAATGTTATAATGTGGTCTAAAGTGACAAAAAATGTTATTTTAGTGAACACGAAAGTGGGTAGAATATGGAACTTGGTAATAAGATCAGGAAGTTGAGGCTTTCATTGGGATTGACTCAGGAGGATGTTGCGGCGAGGGCGGATTTGGCCAGGAGTTTTATTTCGCAGGTTGAGACGGGGAAGACTTCTCCCACACTTGAAAATCTGGAGAGGATTATCAAGGCGGTGGGGAGTGATTTGAAGTCATTTTTTTCTGATTTTAAATCCCAGAAGGTTCTTTATAAGAGAGATGAACGGGTACCCGTTTATGATGAACCTGAGGGAATTACTTCTCAGATGTTGATGAACGAGGTAGAGGATAAAAAGATCGATGCTTTTATTGTGTCTTTGGAACCGGGTTCTGAAACGGAAGTTGAGGATTTTCATGAAGGGGATGAGTTCGGGTTTGTTTTCCAGGGTGAATTGACACTGTCTCTGGATGAAAAGTCTTATGAATTGAATGAAGGGGACTGTTTTTATTATCAAGCAGATAAAATCCATCAGTTGAAAAACCACAGTAAGGGAAAAAAAGCAAAAATCTTATGGATTAAGATAGATTAGCGATGAAAGGGGATGAAAGTGTTGAAAGCATTGGGCAAGCATCTTTTGGCTGAATTTTACGATTGCGATCAATCCGTTTTGGATAACGTGGAGTATGTAGAAAATCAAATGAATTCAGCTGCAATAATTTCTGGAGCAACAGTAGTTAAATCGGGGTTTCACAGGTTTTTACCCCATGGAGTCAGCGGGGTGGTTATCGTATCCGAATCCCATTTGACGATTCATACTTGGCCTGAATACGGATACGCAGCCGTGGATGTTTTTACTTGCGGTGACCATGTGGATCCATGGAAGGCTTTCGACCATCTGAAGACTGTTTTTGGGGCAAAGCGAACGGTTACGGATGAGTTCAAAAGAGGAAATTATCAGGCGATTGGCATTTCGGAAAATGCTCCTTTTAAAGTAGAGGCTATATAACGAATGAGTAAAGATAAATTTGATTTTGAGAAAGGGAAACATTTAAGATATGAAGAGTATTTTCAAGGAGAAAATAACGGTCTTTTTATAAAAATAAAAGAATTGCTTTTTTCAAAACAAACGAAATATCAAAGGATCGATATTTTCGATTCATATGATGTGGGTAGAGTATTTGCCTTAGATGGCATTACGCAGACCATTGAGAAATTTGAGTTCATGTATCATGAAATGCTTGTCCATGTGGCTATGTTTTCACATCCAAAACCTGAAAAGGTTCTGGTTATCGGTGGTGGTGATGGTGGAACGCTGAGAGGGGTTTTAAGCCATCGTTGCGTAAAAGAAGCGGTTATGTGTGAGATAGATGAAGAAGTGGTAATGGCGGCTAAAGAATATCTTCCAACTCTGTCATGCGCCATGAATGATGAACGGGCATCTATACTTTTTAAGGATGGTGCCGCTTTTGTTTCTGGATTTGAAGATTATTTTGATGTGATCATCATAGATTCAACGGATCCAACAGCAGGTGAAGGCGGTCATTTGTTTACTGTGGATTTCTATAAACGTTGTTCGAATGCTCTGACGAAGGATGGATTGTTGGTCGCTCATACAGAGAATCCTGTCTACGATGCCAATTGGTTAAAGATGGCGTATTCCAGGATTGAAGAGGCATTTGAACTCACAAAAATGTACACTGGGTTTTCCCCTCAGTATCCTTCTGGTTTTTGGACCTACACAGTTGGATCAAAAGGGAATAATCCTTCAGTGAAATCAAGAGATGATAAAGGTCTTGAAAATCAATTGAAATATTATTCTGGAAAAATACATCAAGCGTGTTTTATCCTTCCCGTCTTTTTAAATGATATAATCAAAGACAAAAGCTGAAATCTTGTCAGATGTACTGGTTTTTCTATTAAATAATCAGGGGGGATTACATGAAGAAGTTTTTATTAATGGCGATATTGTTGGTCATGATTTCAACGTCTATCTTTTCAATCAGTTGGAAGTGGATTCAGGAAGGAAACGAGTTCTTACTCTTAGGTATCAGCGGTAAATCGGTTGAGCTTGGTTTTAGAATCAGAGATTCATGGTTGCCTGTGAAATTTTATACTAATAATACATATTTTTTGTTCTTTGTAGATGCAAATGAGATCTTAAGGATTTATCAAATTAGACCATCATCCGGTTCCTGTATTTTAAAGTCAAGATTGGATTATACATTTAATCCAGAATGGGGGAGACCGCTACGAATCGATCCTTATGAAGATGAGTCGTTGGATGAAATCGCCATTCGATTTGAAGATGAAAAAACAAGAGTTTTTTCTTTTAACACAAACAAAAACATCCTAGCAATGGTTCGAGCGCATTATTGAAGTTTTCCAGATTTTGCATCAAAAAACCGCCCTTTTTTAAAGGGCGTTTTTTCTTATCTGTTCTTTCTTAGTCTTTTGCCAGTTTCTTGTATTTATTGTATCTAAAGAGCATGTCTTCTTCAGCTTTTTTACTCAGCATTTCTGCTCTATCTGGGAATGTTCGTTTCAAAGCAGAGAATCTGATTTCTCCGTCCAAAAATTCCTGGAATTTACCATCCAGCTCTTTCGGGCCGTCCAGTTGGAATGGGTTCTTTCCTTCGTCAGCCAGTCTGGGCTCGTATCTGTAAATGGGCCAGTATCTACAGCTTGTTGCCTTTTTCTCTTCGGCGAGGGTCGTGCCCATG
>CAZVPY010000036.1:0-9159 GCA_964629135.1 uncultured Thermotogaceae bacterium
GTTTCAAATCCAATCACTCTCCTGTTTTATCGATTAAAAGATCGCCTTTGTAATAGTATTTGATAAAAGATTCATAAGTCCATGGACATTGCTCATTAAAAATGTCAGCAACTATTTTCGCATATTCCTGTATTTCATATTGCGCGTGTGAATCAGCACGAAGGTTTAAAAAATTCATAAGACTTCTTACATTAATGGTCCAATACCATTGGGTATAAATATTCAAAGGCAAAACCATTCTGGAAATTTCTCTCGCAACTCCTTGACTTAAGAGTTTTTCATAAGTTTCATAACTATTTTCCGTCTGTTTTTTGATCATTTCAATTGAACTTGATTCCTTCTCATCATCAAAACCAAAAAGACTACCCTGTTTGTTTATCTTATCTTGTTTCCTCATCTTGTGAGGATAATAAAATTCATGTTTGATGATGGAGTATCGACCTGATATTTCATTAAAGCTGGAAATTCTGTGCCTAAACCATTGTCTCGCAACGAACATGGGTGCCTTAACTCTAAAAGTAAAAACAATATGCTCAAAGGGACTTTCATGACCGTTTTCCATCAAGTAATCAATGAGTTTTTTGTCCCTTTCTTTACTTTTTAAACCTTTTTGAAAAGAAACCCTGGCAGCTTCAACTGCTCTGAGATCATTTCCCATCATATCAACAAATTCTACAAATCCTTTATCCAATACTTCAAAATTCTTTTTCTTTAACATCATTCAACTCCTGATTAAATTTTCCTTTCAAAAATTCCTTCATGACATGTAAACCTCTTTTTGATTTTTCAGCTCTTCTCTTCTTTTTCGGGGCTCTTATTTTAAGCTCAGGAAGTAGTCCAAAGTTAGCATACATGGGTTTTAAATCATCCGAATGGCTGCAATAATTGAAAAGGCTTCCCATCATTGTTTCCAAAGGAAACGTAATTTTATCTAAGCCCATTAACTTTTGATATATATTCATTCCCACAAAATAACCTGACGCAATTGATTCTACATAACCTTCAACACCTGTTATTTGTCCTGCAAAATAGAGTCTGGAGTAGTTTTTTGAGGAAAAATCATCATTTAAAAGGATTGGGCTATTTAGATATGCATTTTTGTGCATCACACCATAACGTAGTACATCTACATGTTCCAAACCTGGAATCATACGTATAATTTTTTTCTGCTCAGGCCATTTTAATCTTGTTTGAAAGCCAACTAAATTATACATTGTTCCACCGTTATTTTCTTTTCTCAATTGAACAAGGGCATAGGCTTCTTTACCAGTTCGAGGATCAATTAAGCCAACCGGTTTTAACGGGCCAAATCGCATGGCATCAACACCACTTTTTGCAATTTCTTCAATAGGCTGGCAACGATCAAAAAGATGTTTTTTTTCAAAATCTTCAACCGGTAAACAGTCTGCCTTGATTAAGGCTTCTCTGAAACTTTCATAAGTCGTTTTATCCATTGGACAATTTAAATAAGCACCAGTTTTAGGTTGATGGTACTCATCAAATTGATCATATCTATCCGCTGAAAAGACAATATTTTTATCAATTTCTTCTGAATCAATGATTGGTGAAACAGCATCGAAAAAAAACAGCTCTTCACTTTTAAGAAAAGATGACAGTGAAGTCATTAGCGATTCTGATGTAAGCGGTCCGGTAGCCACAACCAAATATTCGTTTTCTAAATCAAATTGATGTATATCTTTAATTTCTTCCCTAATGATTTCACTTCTTTCTTCAACAGCCTTGGTAACCTTCTGTGAAAAGAGAGTCCTATCTACAGCCAAGGCCTTTCCTGCTTTCACACGACACCGGCTTGCAATATTGAGTAACTGTGAATTAAGAAGTGTTAATTCGTTCTTTAACATTCCGGATGCGTTCTCTAACATCTCAGATTTTAAGGAATTAGAACAGACCAGTTCTGATAAGAATCCAGTTTGATGAACTGGTGTCATCTTTCCCGGTCGCATTTCAAATAATCGTACCTTCACACCTCTTTTTGAAAGGTATAAAGCACATTCACTTCCTGCAAGTCCACCGCCAACTATGTTAACAATCATCATTATTTTGTCACGTCCAAAAAACGCTTTTTCATATATAAAATATTACCGTTTTTGATGGGTTTGTATTCTATTTCAGTCATAATATTTTTCATCAAATAAACACCCAATCCGTGATCCTTTAAATCATCAAGATCACGAGATCCTATTTTACTTACATCAACTGGCTGCCCCTTATCTTGAATTTCAAATATACATTCTCTTTTCTCATTATCCCATGTAAGTTTTAAAATAATAACCTCATCAGTTGTATAATTATATGTATGTTCAATTACATTTGCCAAGGCTTCGTTAATGGCCAATTCAGTATCAAAGATTTCAGCATCAGAGACCTTTTTGAGTTTTAAAAAGGTTTTTAAAGAAGACCTTATAACTCTGATGTTATCAATTTTCGAACTAAAAGTAAAAACAAACAATTCAGCCATTAATTGCCTCCTTATCATTGCCTACAACTTGTTCTAATGTAATAAAAGATGTATTCTTGAATGTATCCACAAAACTCACCAAAGATATTTTGACCGGCAATCATCAAACTTTCTGCATTTCCCGTTATGTTAAAATGTTGTTTTAAGAATCTGGATATCCATACATCTACCGGAAAAGCCCTAAAATCGGAAAACCCAAATAACGCCACACAATTTGCTACCTTGTAACCAATTCCACTGAAACCGGTCAAATAATTTATTTTTTGCTCTAATGGCATGTTTTTTAACGCGGAAAATTCTCTGATGTCTATCACATCAATGAGTTCTTTAAGCCATTTTGAACGATAACCAAACAACATAGATTGAAAATCTTTTGCTTCTAAACGTCTAAGTTGGTCGATTGAAGGAAAAAGAAAAAAAGGGTATTCACCAACAAAAACTTGGTTTTCTGTAAAAAAACTCGCTAAGGTTTCACAACGTTTTTTTATTGTTGGTATGTTAGATTGTGTCGATAATAAATACTCCACCAGCATTTCCCAAGGATCTTGCCTCAAAAGTCTTATCCCAATATTAGTATCCACTATTTCGTTAAATAACATTACGAATTCAGGATTTGTTTTTTCCACTTGTTTTAAGGCGTTCCCTTTAATACTTTGAAGTGAATCATTTAACCCAAGATAATGAATGACTCCATTTTCAAGATTTTCTCCATTTATTTCCTCACAATTGGATTGAACCGTTAACATACTTTTCGTTTCATTATGGTACAAAATAAGTGGTGTTCTATTAACGACTCCATACCATTTACCGTTTTTTTTATACCATCTGAAAGTCTGGCCGCAATTTAAGGTTTTATCCAAATCCAAAGAAACAGTAACAGGAATTTCAACTTCAACCAATTGTCTTCTGATTGTTAATCACCATCTTTACCATATATCGAGTATTGACAACCACAATAATTCTGCCTGTACAAACCTATTAATTTGCTTTTTTTCACGCTGTTTAAAAATCCATCATGTTTTCTAAACACTTCATGATAATAGCAAACCCCAAAAGCCTTTTCTATTGATTGACCCGTTTTCTTTATCCAATCAACATCTTTATGAGGACTGGTCATCAAAGAGGTTGTAAAGTAGCCGATTTCTTTTTCTTTTGCTGCTTTTGCAGTTTCTAAAAGGTTTAAGTATATACATTTTCTGCATCTTGCTCCGCCTTCTGGTAAATTCTCCAACCCTTTCATTTCCCTTTTCCAGCGATCTGGTTCATATTGTCCATAAATAACTTCAATATCATAATAATTCTTGAGCAAAGAAACGGCCCTTTTTCTTTTCTCATATTCTTCCAAGGGATGAATATTTGGATTAGAGAAAAAACCAACGACCTGAAATTTTTCACAAAGTCTTTCTATAGCTGTTGTTGCATCAGGCGCACAACAAATATGAAGTAAAACCCGATCCTTCAAAATATTTTCTCCGAATCTAACAAGATGGTTACAGGTCCTTCATTTACCAATGAAAACATCATGTGTTCCTGAAATTTTCCATACTCTACTTCAATACCTTTGTTTGTAATCATTTCGCCACAAACCAGGTATAACTTCTTAGCTTGCTCCAATCCTGCCGCTGCAGTAAAGGAAGGCCTTCTTCCCTTTCTGGCATCTGCGAATAGCGTAAACTGTGAAATCAACAAAACTTTTCCATTAATATCCTTGACGGACAGATTGAGCTTTTGATCGTCATCCTCAAATATTCTTAAACCTGAAATTTTTGAAGCAATCCATTTTGCATCACTCTCGTTATCCTGATGTGTGACTCCCAATAAAACTGCCAACCCTTCATTGATTTGTCCGGTTATTTCTCCATCGACTTCTACTTTGGCTTTCTTGACCTTTTGTACAACCGCCCGCATTATTTCCTCCTGGCTCTGTATACTCTGGAAATTCCCTTTAAACCTTTCCAGTATTCTATAATATCGTTTAATTGTCCGGCAGATCTTACATAAACTGTAATTGTATAGACAACATAATCCCAATCATTGAACTTTGTATTAACCTCTTTCATTTTCAAATTCTTTTCTTTTGTTCTTTGAATGATATCCTTTAGGACTTTTCCGGATGTATCTGAGGATTCCAGAACGATTCTGGCTAAATAAAACTCATTTTCAGTGTCTCCCCATTTAACATCAACAATCTCTCCCTCTTTAACATCCTGTGCATTAGGGCAACTTGCCGCGTGAATGGTAATCCCTTTTTTACTCATGATACCCACTACTTTATCTCCTGGTAATGGATTACAACAATGGGCTATCTTTACATCTATTCCCGACTCCCCGTTAACGAAGACTGTGTTTTTTGATTTTACTTTTTCCCCATCTACTACTATAGGTTTTTCTTCTTCCTCTTTAGCAAAAAGAGTAATAATTTGTTCAGGTGAATAATTGGCATCGCCAATTTTCATTAATATATCATTCTCAGTAAAATTTTGATTCAAATTAAGAAATTCTATTATTTTTTCAGAAGCCAAGATATCATCTATGGAAATGTTCAACCTTTTTGAAGCTTTCCTAAGAATATCCTTCCCTTGGTCAACGAGTCTGTCACTATCTCTCTTTTTAAAAAATCTTCTGATCTTTGCACGAGTACTTGAAGATCGTGCCCATTTTAACCAATCTAAGCTGGGACCGCTTCTATTTTTGTTTACAATGATTTCAACGATATCCCCATTTTTCAATTCATAACTATTCTGTACGATTTTCCCGTTTACTTTTGCACCGGCAAAATGATGGCCCACCTCAGTATGTACAGAATAGGCAAAATCAATGGTCGTTGCACCTGCCGGTAAATGCTTCACCTCACCTTTTGGAGTGAAAATGTAAACTTCTTCAACTTGAAGTTCGTTTTGAAAATCTTTGAATCCGGTATATCCTTGTTTATAGTCCTGATGCCATTCAACTAGTTTTTTTAACCAATTCTGCTGATATTTTGACATCTTTCCTTCTTTATAAATCCAATGGGCTGCCAGGCCGTATTCAGCCTCATTATGCATTTCCTTACTTCTTATTTGAATTTCTAGGGGCTCTCCGCGATGGGTAATAACCGTTGTATGCAACGATCGATAGCCATTTGATTTGGGGGTTGCAATGTAATCTTTAACCCTCCCTGGGATGGGTTTCCAAAGGTTATGAACCAACCCCATGACGTAATAACACTCTCTCTCAGTTTCAGTTAATACCCTTAAGGCTATGAGGTCGTATATCTCATCAAAAGCCTTTCCCCTTTTTGTCATCTTCTGCCAAATGCTGAAGAAATGCTTCTCTCGACCTGAAATATCACAATTAATACCTTGTCTAGCAAGGGACAATTGCAGCAGGCTTTTGTATTCTTCTGTAATCAATTCCCGATTAGCCCTTTTTTCATCAACCATATCTGCTATTTTTTCATATTCATTTGGGTAAAGATGTTTAAAGGCTAGATCTTCAAGTTGCCACTTCAGTGAATGAATACCCAAACGATGTGCAATAGGAGAAAAGATTTGGAAAGTTTCCTTTGACTTTTCTTCCTGCTTTAATCTGGGCATTGAATCAATCGTTCGCATATTATGAAGTCGATCGGCCAATTTCACTAAAATGACTCGTATATCTTGTGCCATGGCAAAAAACATTTTGAGTATGGTTTCTGCTTTTTTATCGATATTTGTTTTGGAAATATCAATCTTGTCTATCTTTGTAACACCATCAACGATATGAGCGACTTCCTCGCCAAATTTAATTCTTATATCGGCAAGAGTGGCATTCGTGTCTTCTGCTACATCGTGTAAAAGGCCTGCTTTGATGCTGACGATATCCAAATTTAACTCTGCCAGAATCAGAGCAACATTTAATGGGTGATTGATATACGGTTCTCCTGATTTTCTGATTTGCGATGAATGACAAATCTTAGCGTATTCATACGCTTCGACAACACTGATTAATTCTTCTTCTGTGTAGTTTTTAAACAAGTGCCCCAGAGTTTTACGTAATTCTTCCGGGAGCCTTTCCATCTTCAGTTTAGTCATAAAATCTTTCCTCTATACTCTTTTGCTTTATTTTAACATATAAAGAGTTGCTTTTACCTGAAAATAACAATGATGATCCCGTTAAGAATAGATGTTCAACTACAAATACTCAGAAAGTATTCTTTGACTTTGCAATATTCATTTGGTAATAACTCAAATTTCTCGTTTAATTGTAATCTTTCCTTTAATCTTTTAGGTATTTCTACATTTTTTTCAATGATTTCCTCCATTTCCTCTTTGAATTTTGCAGGATGAGCCGTTTCTAAAGCTATTCCATGTATCTTTATGGAGGAAGAAAATCTTTTAATTGTTTCTTCCAACGCGAATAAGCCAACCGCTCCATGTGGGTCAAGGAGGTAACCTTGATTTTGGAATACATCTTTTATCTTGAACTTTGTTTCTTCATCTGTAAATGCTAATCCAATGATATCGTTTTTTATTTTTAGATAATCCTGGTTATACAATCCCAGTATTCTTTCAAAATTACTTGGATCTCCCACATCCATGGCATTGGATAACGTTCTTTTTGATGGTTTCGGAAGAAATTCGCCGGTGTTTAGATATCGTGGTACAACATCATTAATGTTTGTCGCGGCTATGAATTTGTGAATACCAAGCCCCATTGTTTTCGCAATGATCCCCGCACATAAATTTCCAAAATTCCCACTGGGCACAGATACATATAGTAATTTTTGATTTTGGAAATGAGAAATAGCCTTGAAATAATAAACAATCTGTGGGAGTAAACGGGCTATGTTTATTGAATTGGCTGTTGTGATATTATGTGTTTCAAGGATTTGATGATCCCTTAAAAGCCTTTTTACAATTCTTTGACAATCATCAAAATTCCCCTGTATTTCTAAGGGATAGATATTTTTCCCATAGGTAGTAATTTGTTTCTTTTGGATATCACTTATTTTTTTTGAAGGATATAAGATAAAAACACGAATCCCATCAACATTGTAAAAACCACTTGCAACAGCACTCCCTGTATCTCCGGAAGTGGCCACTACTATGTTAATCATTTGCTCATCATTATTAATGAGTTTCGATAAAAGCCTTGACATAAACCTTGCACCAACATCTTTAAAAGCTAGTGTGGGGCCATGAAATAGTTCCAGGACAGAAATTGTATCTGTTATTTTTTTAAGTGGGGTATCAAAATTAAGGGCTTCATCTACAATCTCTTCAAAATCAGTTTGATTTAGATCATCAATTATGAACTTTTGAAGAACGACCTTTGCAATATCGTTGATAGGCATATTCTGAAATTCTGATATAACTTGCTTTGATATCTGAGGGATGTTTACAGGCATATACAACCCACCATCCAATGGCATCCCCGTTGTAACCGCTGTTTTCAAATCAACTATTAAACTTCTATCTTTTGTACTGTAATATTTCATATTGTTATTCCCCCAAACTTCGGACATAACTTCCCTTGTTATTTAAACGTGAAAGATAAGACTGGCAAATTATCCCGTTTGCTTTCAATAACTTTTCAATTTCTTCTTTCTCATTTAGTAATTTATCATAGTTATCTGAAAATGAAAAAACTGTTGGTCCAGATCCTGAAATTGAGAGATTAAACACGTTACATTTATAGGCAATATCTCTCATCTTGTCGAAATGAGGGATAAATGCAGCTCTTTTCTCTTCTATAAGGTAATCATTTAAAGAATCCCTGATTAACTTTTTATCTTTTAAACAAAATCCTGTTATCAAAGCTCCTATATTCGACCATTGTTTAACCGCGAGAGAAAGAGGTACGCTTTCAGGAAGAACCGCTCTTGCTTCTTGCGTATTCACTTCAACTTCGGGGTGAATTAATAAACAATAAAGTTCTTCCGGAATTGGTATCGGAATAACTTTCATCGGATTAGAATGTCTTATGAGTACAACTCCTCCATAGAGAGAAGGAGCAATGTTATCACCATGAGCTGATCCGCATGCCAACTGCTCACATCTTAAACCAATTTTTAAAAGTTCTTCTTTTGTAGCCATATTATCATAGATGGCATTCACTGCCAGTAAAGCGGCAACTGAACTGGCGGCACTGGAGCCCATACCACTACCCAAAGGTAATCGCTTATTTAGCTGAATACTCAATCCTACTCCTTTAATGTGGAACAAGTTTAAATATTCTTTTACGGCGTAACTAGCGGTATTTTTATCTGGGTTGTTTGGAACTCTTGTGTTGTTGAGTACCTTTAATTTGACTCCTTCAAACTCAGGACAACGCTTGATTGTCACAACATCGTATAAGCTATCTACAGAAAAGCCTAAAATGTCAAAACCACAACCAACATTGGCAACTGTAGCCTTACCAATTGCCTGTGCCCATCGCATTAATAATCCCACCTTTTGTTCATGGCATTTGCGATTCTAAACACATCAGACATAACTCCTCCTGCTGTCACCTCAGCTCCCGCCCCGGCTCCTTTTATGACTAAAGGATTTGTGTACCGACTTGTATAAATGGCAATAATATTATCCGTTCCATTTAGGTTAAAAAATGGATGTTCGTTGTTTATCCATTCAAGTTTGATTGAAGCTCTTCCATCCTCATATTTACCAATCCAGCGAATGACAAACCCTTGATCTTTGGCTTTTTTAACCAATTGAGTA
>CAZVPY010000036.1:9169-11708 GCA_964629135.1 uncultured Thermotogaceae bacterium
CTTCTCCCTCAAGTCGCCTATAAAATTCTTTTATAGACACATCTTCTGAAGTATGAGGCGATAACAAATGCTCAATGTTGATATCATCAAATTCCATGTCAATTCCAGATTCCCTAACCAATAAGAGAATTTTTCTGGCGAAATCCACACCTGAGAGATCTATTCGGGGATCAGGTTCGGTATAACCTAATTCTTTTGCCTTTTTTACTATATCACTGAATTTTTCAGATTCAGTAAGCTGATTGAATAAAAAGCTTATGGTTCCTGATAGAATGGCTTCAAATTTTTGGATCTTATCACCGGTATCCTTTAAATTTCGGATGGTGTCGATGATTGGCAGTCCTGCTCCTGCATTTGTTTCATATAAAAAATGAACCTTGTTTTGATTGGCGGTTTGTTTCAACCGTTCATATACTGACATTGGTTTGGTATTTGCAATTTTGTTGGCAGCGACAACAGAAATTCTGTTCTGCATGAGTGTTAAATAGGATTCAGCGATTGACTCACTGGCTGTACAGTCTATAAACACCGTGTTGATAATATTGTCGGCTTTCAACATGGATAACAATTTCTTCATATCGGACGATTGTTGAGAATGAATCAACGATTCTTTCCAACCGTTCAAATGTAGCCCCTTAGGGTTAAACAACATCCTGGTGGAATCAAGAATCGATATCACCCGAAGTTCCACCCCGTTTTCTTTCAAAAAAGACTGTGTTGTTGTCTTAAGCTGCTCGATCAATTCAGTTCCAATAAGTCCTTTCCCGGCAATGATAAGATTAAGGATTCTTCTTTTGGTGAAAAAGGCATTATGAAGGCTGTTTAATGCTCTTTCCTCATCTTCTTTGCTGATGACAATGGAAATATTCAACTCTGAAGCTCCCTGTGCAATCGCAATAACGTTGACACCATTTTCACCAAAGGCGTTAAATATCCTTCCTGCAACACCAGGTGTGTTTCTCATTTTGTCTCCCACCACTGCCACTATGGAAAGGTTGTAATCCACTTCAATTTCATCAATCATCTTTGTCATCATTTCCAGCTTGAATTCTTCTCTAAGTCCATTACACGCCGTTAAAGTCACATCAGGTTGTACAGCTACACAAACAGACTGTTCCGATGAAGCCTGACTGATCAAAATGGCATTGATATCATTTTCAGCCAGCGTTCTGAAAATTCTTGCAGAAATGCCTCTAACGCCAACCATTCCGCTACCTTTAATATTGATAAGGGATACTGAATCGATGGATGTAATCCCCTTGGCAAAATCTTTTAACGGCACCGTTTTCTTTGAAACCCTTGTCCCCTGAAAAGATTTATCAAAGGTATTCTTAATCACAATTGGGATACCTTTCTCTTTAGCTGGGCGTATAGAATGAGGCAACAGAACTTTTGCACCAAAGTAGGACAGTTCAAGCGCTTCATCATAACTCAAAACATCCAGGCTGAAGGCATCCTTCACCTTGTTTGGATCGGCAGACATAAACCCGTTAACATCTGTCCAAATTTGAACCTCATCAGCTTTTAGAACTGATCCGATAAAAGTGGCTGTCAGATCGGATCCACCTCTACCCAAGGTTGTTATAACGCCATCATCGGTTCTTCCGGTAAAACCTGGAACGATCTTAACGGAATTTTTATCCACAGATAAATGTTCTATAATTTTAGTGGAAGATAATTCAGTGTTGATTCTCGCGTTCCCGAAAACATCATCGGTATAGATTATGTGATATGAATCACAAAATTGAGCCCGTATTTCCTGATTTTTCAGAAAAGTAGTTAAGATTCGAGTCGAAACCTTTTCACCAAAACTCATTACCAAATCTCTTGTTCGTAAAGAAAATTCTCTTAACAAAAAGACCCCTTCCAATAACTTTTCGAGTTCTTGATGTATTACATTTATTTGATGCAGCAAATCAACATCATCAAGAGAAAGGTTTTTAATGGCTTGCTGATGCCTTTGGACAATATCCCTGTAATACTTTTTATAGGTACTGTCCCCTTTAGCAGCCAACAGACCGGAATTAATCAAATGGTTGGTTATTCCTGAAAAAGCGGACCCCACGACAACATTTCCACCCTCTTCTACAATGATTTGAGCAACTCTTTGGATGCCTTCAGCATCCGAGAGAGATGTTCCACCAAATTTCATTACTTTCATCGTCATCACCTACCACAGAGAATCATTAATTTTATTAATATACCATATTCTTTTGTGATGCTATAATGTTGTCTCCGAAAAAAATAATTGTGAAATTGATTTTCTAAAAAAGTTTTGCTATAATCCTTAAGCTTGAAATCTTAATTTATTGCCAGTAGAGCAATGTATAATAACAGAACTTTAAATTTCAGTAACTTCTCAATTAACCTTGAAAAAAGTGAGCGGTATTGGTATAATTGCGTTCGTAAAATAGAAAAAGATCTTGAAAGGAGGAATCGATTATGGCATGGAGATGCGATGTTTGTGGAAAAGGAACTACCACCTGAAATAGTGTTAGTCATTCAAATATGAAAACAAGAAGGACTTGGAAACCAAATC
>CAZVPY010000037.1:0-11600 GCA_964629135.1 uncultured Thermotogaceae bacterium
TCGTTGTATTCGTTGTTGATAAATTTTTGAAGAATGTCAGTCTTTTGCTCAATTCTCTCAAGGCGTGTTTCCAGTTTCTTTTGTTCTTCGTTCATGTCAGTCCCCCATTCTTTCTTTAATGATGCTGATGATTTGTTTTGGATCGGATCGTCCTTTTGTTCGTTTGATCATTTGGCCGATGAACCATTTGAACAGTTCTGTTTTCCCGCAGATATAGGCCTCGTATTGTTCTTCGTTTTCTGTGATAATTTCTTCCAGTATATCTTTTAATGAGTCTTTATCATCGATTTTAATCATATTTTCTTCTTCGATGATGGTATCTACTGTCTTGGGTGTTTCGAAAAGTTTTTCCAAGATCCTTTGCTTCATCATTGGGGCAATTCGTCCGTTCTTAACGCTTTGTAAAAGGTGATCGAGTTTTCCCGGGGTTAGTTGGGTTTCTGTGATTTTTTTCCCCGAGTGATTCAGATAACTTTTGACATCTCTGATGATGGTGTGTTTCATATCATCTGTTTTAGAAATAGACATGGCCTGTTCAAAAAAGTCTGCCAAAGCTTGATCTGCTACCAAAGACTTTGCGATATCAAATCTAAGATCATAGTCATTTATCAATCTTTCCAGTCGATTAAGCGGTAGTTCGGGGATTTGGTTTTGAACGGTCTGCACTTGTTCTTCTGAAATAAGGACCACCGGTAAATCCGGTTCTTTAAAATAACGGTAATCTTTTATGGTTTCTTTATCCCTGGATACTTTCGTGCGTTTGGAACCCTCATCCCAATCTTTCGTGACGGCTTGATTGTCATTGAATGATCCAAAGGATTCTTTTAATTGTTTTTCTTCATAACATAAAGCCCGTTCAAGGTTTTTAAAGGTGTTGAGATTCTTTATTTCGACTCTGCCTGTCGATTCATTTGTTTCGGTGTTTTGCAAAGAAATGTTGGCGTCACATCGCAACGATCCGATTTCCATGTGTCCATCACAAACATTCAAATATAATAAAATCATTCGGATGGCTTCAAAGCAATCCACAGCCTCTTGAGGGGACGTTATCTCAGGGGCTGTGACAATTTCAAGGAGCGGGATGCCGCTTCGATTGTAATCAAGTAAAGTAACTTGGCCTTCATGATCATTCTCTTTTCTGTTGAGTGTCCTTGCTGAGTCTTCTTCCATGTGTACGCTGCTGATGGTGATTTTTTTCTTTCTTTCTTCGGTTAAGATTTCCAAAAAGCCCTTTTTCCCAATGGGTTGAAAGAATTGAGTGATTTGATAGTTTTTAGGCATATCATGAGAAAAATAGTTCTTTCGATCAAAGGATGTTATCTGGTTTACATCACATTGAAAGGCAATAGAAGCCTTTAGAGCCAACTCAACCATCGTTTTATTCAGAGAAGGTAAACTACCAGGCTGTCCTGTACAAATTGGGCAGCAGTTTGTATTTGGAGATGATTGAGAATGATTGGCACAACGGCAAAAGGCCTTTGAAGTTGTTTGAAGTTGTGCGTGTATTTCCAATCCAATAATCGTTTTAAACATCTTCTTCCCCCTCTATATGAGGTGCGGGATAAGAGCCATCTTCGTGGATACCGGCTGTTTTTTCATAAGCTCTTGCCAATCTGAGTAGTTTGTCGTCTTCAAATCGGTTTCCCATGATTTGAAGACCCACAGGTGTTGTCCCTACAAAGCCCATGGGAATGGAAATAGCAGGTAGACCTGCTAGATTCGACAAGACTGTATTGGAATCATATTGATTCATGACTTTGATGTCCGTTTTATCGCCAATTTTTCCGGCGGTTCTTTTTGAAACGGGACTGATAATGGCATCATATGATTTGAAAATTTCTTCAAGCGCTTGTGTGAGAGACTCTCTTAAAAAGAGTGCTTGTCTGTAATAATCTTCATATCGTTGATGAGACAGGTTAAAGGTTCCCAATAAAATACGTCTTTTGACTTCTGAGCCAAACCCCATTTCTCGTGTCTTTTGAATAGAATTTTTTTTCTCAGGTTGTTTCACCTTAAGACCATATAAAACACCATCGTATCGGGCCAGGTTTGATGACGCCTCTGCACTTGAAATAATGGTATAAACGGGATAGGCGTTTTTAAATTGTTTTAGGTGGATGTAATTTATTTTGACTCCCAACCATTGTAGCTGTAAAACTGCTTCTTCAAAACGTTTTAAAACCTGTGGGTCACAATCATTTTCTATGGTTTCAAGGATACAAGCAACTTGAAAACCTTCGACAGGTTCTTCTATATTTTTCAAATAATCTTTCTGTGTGTTGATTTTCGTGGTATCGTATTGACACTTTTTAGAAATGATATTCGTGATGAAAGCAGCATCTCTTACAGAACGTGTGATGGGTCCAATCTGATCCATAGATGAAGCAAAAGCAATCAATCCGTATCTTGAAATTAGAGAATAGGAAGGCTTAAATCCCACTACACCACAATAAGAGGCGGGCAGGCGAATGGAACCACCTGTATCCGAGCCAAGGGCAAAAGGAACCATTCCGGTTGCAACAGCCACTGCTGAGCCCCCACTGCTTCCGCCGGGTATTCTTTCCATATCCCATGGATTTTTTGTGGGGAAAAACGCTGAGTGTTCAGTTGTGGAGCCCATGGAGAACTCATCCATGTTAGTCTTACCAATGAGTAAAGCGCCTTCTTTTTTTAGGTGTTCAACAATTGTGGCATCGTATGTGGAACGATAATTCCACAATATCTTGCTGGCAGCGGTTGTTTGGCTGCCTAAAGCCATGATGTTGTCTTTCAAGGCGTAAGGGATGCCTGAAAGGAGACCTTCAGTATGTGAGTAATCTTCTTTGTCTGATAAATGGATAAAAGCTTTGACTTTTTCGTCTATTATATTGAGCCTTTTCAAATAATAACGCTGAAGCTCATTTGGCTTAATTGTTTTTGTTTTGATGAGTCTTATAAGTTCTTCTACTGAGTTCATCCAAATATCCAAAGATATACTCCTTTATCTAGAATAACAGTGAATGATTATACTGTAAAAAGCTCAACCCTCGCCGCCTGTGCCGGCAACCCCCCACGGGGAGGATTAAAACCAAAACAGGGAACCCTAAAAATAGACCTTTTTGCAACGGAATCAGTGAATTATATCACGCTAAATCATGTATAATGGTACAAACAACTATAAATGAGGAGTGATGAACGTGAAAAAGACAGCTTTGGTTATGATGATTGTATTGATGGCATGTGTAACTACTTTTGCTGCAGCCAATACCTATGATTTTTCTTACACGGTTAACGAGGCACAGAAAGTAGAAAAAACCTATGAAAGTTCCGATGTCGTGAATATGGATTTACAGCCCGGCGATCAACTGATATTGAATATTCCCGCCAATGCCACAACTGGTTATCAGTGGGTGTTAAAAGACGATTTTGAAGCAAGATTTGTTCAGTTGATTTCGACAGAATACCAAGCTCCTGATTCGGAACTTATGGGAGCCGGTGGTACATCAGTTTGGACTTTTAAAGCCCAAGAAGAAGGTGTAACAACTTTGGCTTTCGAGTACATTCGTCCCTGGGAAACAGATGTAGAACCTGAGATAGTTTTATTAATTCAGGTGCATGTAAAAGAGAAATAGACGGGACTTTTTCGTTTTTCAGCAAAACTAAAATATTTAGGAATCACTTGGCATGGTTTTAATATCATGCCAATTCTGTTGTTGTGATATAATATTTTTATAAAAGTCTATAGGGGTGATGGTTTTGAAAAAAGACATAGAAAGACGAATATCTGAACTGCTTAAAAAGATGAAAGCAGAAAATATTGATGTGGTATTGTCAACTACTTTTGAAAACTCCTCACGGAATCCAAGATATTTGAGTAATTTCTCGGGTTCTTTTGCATATGTGGTGATAGCGCCTGACAAGCAATGTATTTGTTCAGATTCCAGATATTGGGAGCAAATCAAAGATCAATCACCGTTGGAATTGGTGAAATACGATCGTACGAATGCTTCTCATATACTTAAAGATTTGTTAGGTGGATATAAACGTATCGGTTATGAGGCAAAAAGCACAACAGTTAGCGCTTTTAATGACCTCAAGGAAAAAGTGGGTGCTGATAACCACGAATTTGTTGAATGTGATGAAATGATCAATCAGCTGAGGATGAGCAAATCAGCAGGTGAGATAGAACTGATAAAAAAGGCCGAAGAGATAGCCTTAGGTGCATTTACTGAATTGTTAAATGAAATTAAGCCAGGCAGAACGGAAAAAGAGATGGCAGCCTTTTTGGAATACACCATGGTGAAAAAAGGCGCGGATAAACCTTCATTCGATACCATATTCGGATCGGGGGCCAACGGAGCTCTTCCCCATATGTTCCCCACTATGAAAAAGGTACAAGAAGGGGAGTTCATCGTTATTGACTTTGGTGCAAAATATCAAGGGTATTGCTCAGATATTACAAGAACGGTTGCAGTGGGAGAGCCATCCGATGAAATGAAAACGGTTTACGAGGTTGTTAAAAGGGCGCAAATCGAATCGGAGAAAATCGCTTCTTCCTCGCTTTCAGGTAAAGAGATTGACAAAGTGGCACGAGATATCATAACCGAAGCCGGTTACGGAGATTATTTTGGACATGGACTGGGTCATGGATTGGGATTGGATGTGCACGAACAACCGGGAGTGTCGGGGATGAACGAAGAAAAATTGCCTGAGGGAGCTGTTGTCACGATTGAGCCGGGAATTTATCTACCTGGAAAATTTGGTGTGAGAATAGAGGATGATATATATATCACCGGTGAAACCAACGAGGTATTAACTCACTTTAATAAAGATTTGATTGTTTTAAAATAACTTTGTTCTAATAACGTCATTATTCTATGTTAAGGATTGTGGAGGTGCTTATTTTTGATTGATGTTGGCGGCTTGAAAAAAGGAATGATCATTGATATGGATGGTGAATTGTACCGGGTTATCAGCATGAATAAACATTTCACCGGGAGAGGAAGCGGAATCATTCGCACGAAGCTTAAGAATATTCTGACCGGTTATTCAAAAGACCATTCATTTAGTAGTGGCGAAAAAGTTGATGAAGCCACATTGGAATACAGAGAAGCGGAGTATTTGTATAAAGACGGCGAGCATTACTATTTTATGGATACAAACAATTTTGAGCAATTCCCTTTGGATGATGAACTAGTGGGAGATGCGATTGACTTTCTCATTGACAATATGAAAGTGAATCTCATGTTCTACGAGGGTAAACCCATTGGTATCAACTTGCCCACATTTGTTGTCCTTGAGGTTGCAGAAACGGAGCCAAATTTCAAGGGTGACACGGTTTCCGGGAGTGGAAAACCTGCCATTATGGAGACAGGTTTACGTGTAACAGTTCCCATGTTCATCAAAACAGGTGAAAAATTAAAGGTTGATACAAGAACGGGAGAGTATATCGAAAGGGCATAGAAGCTGTACTATCTAAAACAGGAGGTGAAGGATATTGGATCAGGAAAAAGACAGGGATTTACAGGCTATGAAGGAAAACCAAGGAGAAACGCAATTCGGTGTTGTGGAAATTTCCGATTCGGTCATTTATGATCTCGTAAATGTAGCCCTTGGTAAGATCGATGAAATAGTATACGATTAAAAAAATACGAAGAAGTCCATCTCCATCGAGAGAAAAAACGGGGTAAATGACGTGGCAGTCACCGTTAATATCAAAGTGTATCTGACAAAGAGTGTCAGACAAATTGCCGAAACTGTCCAACAAACAATAAAAGAAGAAGTTGAAGGAATGACTGGTTTGATCGATGTGACAAAAGTTTCAGTCAATATTTTAGATGTTGAAATTCCAAAGCGAACAGATGAACCGGAAGTTCCCGATGACGAAATAATCGCTGATGACAACGGAGATGAGGTTCAATGAAATGGGCCACTAAAAGAGCTATAGATCTTTCCGGCTGGCCTGTTTTGGCCTTTTCAGCCGGGCTCTGGTTAGGTTCAATCAATTACAGCGGTGGAAATGTCTTTGTCGCCAATACATTCTTGGGTTACTTGATAAGGATTGTTGTCAGTGCTGTAGGAGTTTACATGATTTATTGGAGTTACCGAAGCCGGGATGTTTTTTTTCAAGCTTCACAAGGTGGAAATCTCAGTGTATCAGTATCTCCTGAGGTTTTCAGAACCCTTATCAGCAGAGTGTTGGATAATTTTGATACAGTTGATTTGAAGGCAATTAACATGCGGCCTTCAAAACTCGAAGGTGTAAATGAGTTGTTAATTGAAATTTCAACTACCGATCCCTTTTCCCTCTCAGAAGTGCTAAAAGAATTATATGATAAGATTTCTCTGACTATTAAAGACAGTCTTGGGGATCAAATGGGAATCAATGTCAATATAAAAGTCAGGAGTTTTGAGGTGAACAGTTACGATGCATGAATCAACCGATAATACCAAGCCCAGATCCAGAAGAAGCATTATGCGTGAGGTGATTTTCAAGGTACTCTTCAGTTTTGACACCAACCGAAAGGAAGACATAAAGACGATATCCATGATGATCACCGAGTTGTTTTCTGAAGAAGATATTTATAACAAATCCCTGGTCAATGAGGCTGAAGAATACGTGTTTGATGAGGTCAAAAAGCAAGATGAGATTGATGAAATCATTCAACGTTATCTTTTCAACTGGGATTGGAAGCGTGTATCTGCTGTAGACAAAAACATATTGAGGCTTGGCGTTTACGAGTTGATGTACAAAAAGAACATACCAATAGAAGTATCACTAAATGAAGCCGTAGAAATAGCCAAAAAATACGGAACTGATAAAAGCTCTAAGTTTGTGAACGGGATATTGGATGCGGTTTCCAAAGAAATGGTGCCGAAAGAAAAACAATTATTATAATTTAAAAGACTAAAAAGGAAGACATCTGAAAGCAGATGTCTTTTTTTATTAATCGAGGTGAAAAAATGAGAAGTGATATTGAAATAGCACAGTCTGTAAAGATGAAAAATATTATGGAGATTGCTGCTCAGTTAGGTATCGAGAAAGAAGTCATTCCTTACGGACATTATGTGGGGAAAATCCCCTATGAGTTAACAAAAAAAATGGACAGAAAACCCGGGAAACTCATTCTGGTAACCGCTATCACTCCCACTCCTGCGGGTGAAGGAAAGACGACAACCAGTATCGGTTTGACACAGGCTTTGAATAAAATCGGGAAAAAATCTATTGTAACACTGCGTGAGCCTTCTCTGGGTCCAGTTTTCGGTGTAAAAGGGGGAGCTGCAGGGGGAGGCTATTCTCAAGTCGTTCCCATGGAGGATATCAATCTACATTTCACCGGTGATATTCACGCCGTAACTACCGCTCATAATTTACTTTCAGCCATGATTGATGCCCATATTAAAGCTGGTAACGATTTGAAATTACGTCCGGCTTCAATTTACTGGCCCAGGGTTATGGACATGAACGACAGGGCTTTGCGGAATATTGTTGTGGGTCTTGGCGGATTATCAAACGGTCAACCCCGGGAAGATAAATTTATGATTAGCGTTGCTTCAGAAATTATGGCGATTTTATGCTTAAGTAAAGGGTTACAGGATCTGAAGGAGCGATTTGGCAAAATCATAGTAGGTAGAAGCGAAGATAGAAAATTCATCACTGCGGAAGATTTGAAGGCAAACGGGGCAATGGCTGCCTTAATGAAAAACGCCATCAATCCCAATTTGGTTCAGACGCTGGAACATACCCCGGCACTGATCCACGGAGGACCATTTGCCAATATTGCTCATGGAACCAATTCCATCATCGCAACAAAGATGGCCATGAAGCTTACGGATTACACCATCACTGAAGCGGGATTCGCCGCTGATCTGGGAGCGGAGAAGTTCCTGAATGTTGTCAGTCGTCTGGGCGGATTCTGGCCGGACGCTACAGTGCTTGTGGCAACCGTCCGGGCTTTGAAAATGCACGGTGGTGTTTCAAAGAAAGATTTGGACCAGGAAAACATTGATGCCTTGAAAGAGGGGCTTGCAAATCTGAAAGTACATCTAGAGAATTTACATAAATTTGAAGTACCCGTTGTTGTGGCACTTAACCGGTTCCCAACCGATACGGAAAAGGAATTGGAAGTGGTCAGAGAATACGTTGCCAAGCTCGATGGTCGTGTGGCAATCAGCGAAGTATGGGAAAAAGGAGGAGAAGGCGGCATAGAATTGGCTGAAAGTGTTGTAGAAGCTTCAGAAAAGCCAGCTCATCCAACGACCCTTTATGAATTATCCGATCCCATAAAACAAAAAATTGAGAAAATCGCCAAAGAAATCTATCGTGCAGGTTCCGTTGAATTTACATCAGATGCATTAAAGCATATTAAATTGTACGGCAAACAATACAAAGATCTTCCGGTAATAATAGCAAAGACACAAGCATCTATTTCCGATGACCCTTCCAAAACGGGAGCCCCCAGTGGGTACACACTGACGATTCGGGATGTATCAGTATCCGCGGGAGCGGGATTTATAGTGGCTTATGCCGGAGATATCATGACCATGCCAGGATTGCCAAAGCACCCATCCGCAATGGATATCGATATCAACGATGAAGGAGAAATCACCGGATTGTTTTAAGACGAATAAAAGGGAGGGTACAAGCTTTTTGACTTCGTCAACAAGCCACCCTCTTTTTTTGGTTACAGTGTATTTACAAGATTGGATATGATATAATTGTTTCGACTTTTTACGAGGTGTAATTATGATCGATTTTAGATTTAATGGACAGGAATTGATATTGTGGATCGGGAAGGACACACCTAAAGAGATCCTACTTCATGATGTAGATAACAGATTGAAAAACATGAGTACTTTTTTTAGTGATGAAGAAGGACTCTCGCTTCTTTTTGAGGGGGGGGTGGACCAGTCTTCTCTGATTTTACCTGTTTTAGATTTGTTAGAAAGAAAAAACATCAAGGTACGTACGATTCATTTTACAAGACCTGAAAGAAAATTAAACAGGCAAATTTCAACTGAATTAAAAAAAACGGGTGAAAAAGAACCCGAAAAAGAAGAACGGGCAGTGATCGAACGAAAGTTGAAACTGTTCCAAACAACAGTCCGATCGGGGCAGGTTTTTGAATATGATGGCGATGCCTTAATCATAGGTAGTATCAATAAGGGCGCTCAAGTGACCGTAACGGGAAATTTAATCGTTATTGGTGAAATCAAGGGAAATGTTCGAGTGGGGCTTTATGATCCTGAAGAAGCTTTCATATTAGCCACATCTATGCATCCCAACATCATGCAGATCGGAAATACCTTTTCAACATCCATCAGTAGTGATGAACTTGCGCTGTGTAAAATGAAAAACGGACGGTTAACATTGGAACCAATAACCGAAAATTACTATTTTAATAAATGATAAAAGGGGTAGATGGTGTGAACAAAAAGATAAAAGATATGCTTTTCGAGTTTTCACGGGCCTACGGACCTCCCGGACGTGAGGAAGGTATAAGAATTGCCATAAAAAAAAGGCTTGAGGGATTGTGCGATGAAATCAACGTTGACAAATCGGGAAATCTCATCGCAGTTAAACATGCTACGGAAAAAACTCAGGGTCGTTTAATGGTGTCCACCCATATGGATGAAGTATGCTTGTTATGCTCCAAAGTATTGGATTCCGGCTATCTTCGTGTGGAACCTATTGGATTTGATCCAAAACTCCTTCCTTCACAAAAGGTAACAGTACATACGAAGAGTGGGGAGCAATTAAGAGGAGTTGTGGGAATGTTAGCCCCGCATCTGCAAACTAAAGAAACTAAATCAAAGATATCCGATTACGATGATTTATTTGTAGATGTTTCCATGCATGATCCAAAGAAATTTTCTGTGGGTGATTTCATCACATTTGATTCAGAACCCTTTGAATCAACACCCTATGTATTCGCCAAGACGATAGATAACAGGGGAAGTTGTATTGCTTCTATTGTCGCCTTGGAATATTTGAAAAAAATGAGGCATGCTTTTGATTTTTATGCGGTCTTTTCATCTCGCGAAGAGATCGGAGCCTTTGGTGCCCGTACCGCAACCAGCCTCATCCAGCCGGATGTTTCTATTGCCCTTGACGTGACGCACGGGGATGTGGATATGCCCGGACATATCAAAATAGAATCTGGGAAAGGGCCAGTAATTGCAAAAGGTCCTGTATTAACAAAAATAGTTTCAAAGGGCTTAATAAAATGTGCACAAGATAACGGTGTTGCCTTTCAATACGAAATAGCTCCCTCCAGAACGGGAACAGATGCAGATCAAATACAGCTTGAAGGTTTTCCTGTTGGATTAATCTCGATCCCCCTTGCTTATATGCATACGACCTTTGAAAAGATAAACATTGGTGATATAAAAGAAACAGGACGTTTATTAGCCTTATTCGACTCTGAATTGGAAAGCTCTTTTGTAAAAATTCAATCCGATGAAGAGGGGGAAAAGGAATGTATTTAAAAGACTTATCTCAGATATACGGTGCATCAGGGAATGAAGAAAATGTTAAAAAATACATCAAAGATGTGGTAAAGAAAACCGGAAAAATTGATTACATCAAAGAAGATCATTTAGGAAACCTCATGTGCTTCAAAAAAGGTAAGATTCAAAAGAAAACATTAGTGGTCATGGCCCACATGGATGAAGTGGGGTTGATGATTACAAAAATTGAAGAAGATGGTAGACTCAACGTATCACCCGTTGGTGGAGTAGACCCGAGAGTCCTTATCGGAAAAAGGGTTGTGGTTGGAGAAAAGAACATCGATGGTGTAATTCCCTATAAAGCTATTCATCTACAAGAGAAGGATTACAAAAAGATACCCGATTGGGATGATGTTAAGGTAGATATCGGTGCCAAGGATAAAAAGGATGCTGAATCTAAAGTGAACCTTGGGGATTTTTGCCATTTTCGAACGTTTTTTGAAGAGTATGAAAATAGATACGTGGGAAAGGCTTTCGACGACAGGGCGGGGTGTTCCATCATGCTGGAGACTTTAGAAGCGATGGATGACTTACCGGCTTACAATATTGTCTTTGCCTTTGTTGTTCAGGAAGAAAACGGATTACGCGGAAGCGGTGCTGTATTAAAGCATTTTCACCCCGATGCCGCTTTGATTATAGAAGGGACAACAGCTGGAGATAATCCCGAATTAAAAAGGGAAAGATGGTCAACGCATTTAGATAATGGCCCGGCTATAAGTTACCTTCAATCCATGCACGTTATTGACAGAAGATTATTTAATGCCATTGTGAATACTGCAGAGTCCATGAAAATTCCCTATCAAATAAAGGGGAGAACAGTAGGAGGGACAGATGCAGGACGTTTGGCACGATCATTTTATGGAGTTCCCGGAGCAGTTGTCAGCGTTCCAGCAAGGTACATTCATTCCCCTGTTAGTGTGATGTCCAAAGAAGATTACAATCATACTCAAAAGTTAGTTAAGGAATTGGTGTTGACGGAAAATTACTTAAAGGTGTTGGAGGTTTAAATATGAAAGAACTGATTAAAAAGCTGGTCAGCGTTTCTTCCCCCAGCGGGCATGAAAAAAAGGTCCATGAAGCAATTCTTAATGAATTAGAAGGTCATATAGATG
>CAZVPY010000038.1:0-11455 GCA_964629135.1 uncultured Thermotogaceae bacterium
GGTACGCTGATTATCGTATCAGTGTCCCTGTCCCCTTGATTTTACAATAATTACCTTGGAGTTTTTCCCGTAGGGAAAATACTCCTAAGGTCAGTGTTTTCTCTGACCACGTATCAGTGTCCCTGTCCCCTTGATTTTCATAACGGGAGGACACACAGGTCCTCCCCTACAACAGAGCGTGGAAAAATTTCCCCGAAAGAAGAAGAAAATGTCTTTCCATAAAAACGGGAGGACACATCGGTCCTCCCCTACATTTGAAGCGTGGAGTTTTTCCCGTAGGGAGAATACTCCTAAGGTCATTGCTTTTTATGACCAGGTTTCCGTATCTCTATCCACTTAATACGGTTCCCTAATTCTTTTATTATTTCCTCTTATCACTCCAGTACCAGAATGTCTTTCCTTCCCTGTATAAAGCTTCCAAATCCGATAATTTGGATTTCACCGGAAGCGTATCCAGCGGTTCCGGTTGAAACAGCCGTTGTGGATGCCCTATAGGTTACCTCGTAATCGGACCCGCTACTTGTAACCTGTTTGTTCGTTGACATACCACTGAAATTGTTAAAGAAGGAGATACCAAAGGAAATGTCATTGACTACCTCACTGGCAACACCACTCACTCTAAGTGTCAGCTCTAGTACATCACCGAGTCCAATTTCAGATGGACCCTGCAATATATCACCGTTTGAATCTTTTCCCACAACCGGTGCCTTAAACACCTCGAAGGATATATCCTTTTTGTCTTCATATATAGCCGGACTGCTTACGGCAGATTCTTTCGGCTTGACGTAAAATTCAATCAATTTTTCTCCTGAGCTCGAGAAAGTAGCTCCTAAAGTCAAATTGTATTCATATTCTTTCGTACCGCTTATGGTTACATCTTTTGTGATTTCTTCAAATGCTGTAGGACTTCCATTCCAGGTTATGTCATCCGGTCCAAAAGTACTGTTAATTCTTGCTGTGAATAATGTAAGTTTATCGGCAAATTTCTTTCCATCTGAAATGGTGAAGGATTCTAACGAGCACACTGCCTGCAACACATCAAAAGTCCAGCTGACACTTTGAATCTCCTCCATCGGATCTACTGATGTATCGTATAAGACAGCTGTGGCATTAATCCCGGACTCAACACCTTTGAACTGGAAGATATTTACCGATTCAAAAACTGTCTCCCCACTGTCTGAAAGGGCCTCCACAATTCTGCCTTCATCATTTCCATAACCTGCTATCTCGAATTTCACCTGTCTGTTGTTTACATTACCGGTGTTTACTCTAATTCTCGGTCTAACCTGTTGTCCTTCGTAAGCAAAGGATCTTCCGGTATCGAAGCCCTGCCATGATAACTGCACCGGATCTCGGCCTACACTCTTTGTAAAGGTTGTGGAACCAATTACCGTCGGCCCGTAATTCGCCAAAACCTGGACGGTGGCTTCCTTCGTATTTGCAGCTTCACTAAAATACTTTGATAAATCATATGAAGTGATCAGGGTATCAGAACGATTACAATTTTCAAATACCTGACTGAAAGTTGTGTCGTTACCAGGATCAGTTACCTTAACCGTTACCGAATAATTCTCAAGTCCTGATGGAACTGAATCAGCCAGTCTTACTGTCACTTGAGGCACTTCAAAGACTTTAAAGGCATTCGTCGTTACGTTATTACCTTCTTCAAATTGCACCCTGGGAATACCCGATTTTACGGTAATCCTCGTACCATCAGGAGTATAGGATAAAGGTGTTTCTGTAAATTCAATAAGAATGTCGTAATCAGCATTTCCCACGTTAACGGCTCTTGTAAAATCGCCTTCGAATTTTCCGGTAACGGGATTGTAATAACCTGTGACTGTCTCGCCTGATCCATCCTTCAACAACTGTCCTGTCATTCTGATCATACTCTTAGGCAATTTCGTGTCAATAGTAACCGTCATACCCGGTATAAAACCGAGATAAAAGTCATTCAACACCACGTTTGTAACGGAAATAGGTGCCTCCACAACACTAAATATTTCAGTATCTATTGCGCTGTAATGAGTCAAAATTCCTTCCTCGTTAATGTAAATATCACCTGTCACTGTAATCGTTGCCGGGGCTGTGGTTGGAGTTGCTGTCCACTTGAAGGTGGCGATATTCTGACCCAAATCAATCCATGAATTATTCAACTGAAGCGTGGATGTTGAACTGCCATCAAAGAGAAGTGCCACCAGTTCAACATGATCAATCTCCATGTTTTCATAGGGTTTAGTCAACTCGAAGACGAAGTTCTTTCCAACTCCTTCAAGAAATTCTCTGTTGCCACTGTTATCTCCGGCATGAATCGGCTCCAAGTAGAATTTCTTGTTTGTGGGTTCCACAGAATCTACAGTGAAAGTCGTTTGTGTCGAATAACTGATTCCGCTAATTCCACGTTGAATAACATCCATTTTTATCGTATGATCTCCTTTACTGTTAATGGGGATATCAAATGATCCGGATGTTGAGAACACCGTGGGATAAGCATCGATGTTGATAGTCCTCTCGGGTATTCCATCGTAGTAGAAATTCAATGTCACAGGATTCACGTAATCTTCAACGGTATAGCTAACGGTCGCTGAAGTATTGATGCCTATCTTTGGCACAGTTGGTCGTACTCTAACAAAACCAGAAATTTGAGGTGCATCCAGAACCGTGAATGATTTACTTGTATTAAACTGTACCGTCCAATTATTGCCATTCTGGAAGGTTAACTTGGCAATTCCGTCATACTCACCGGCATCATCATTCGTAAACACACCGGTGCAAACAGGAGTCAAAGGAAGTCCAATTTCAATATTGGCAATCTCTTTCATCACACCATTGCCGGTTTGTGTTGGCGTTGCCCACATTTGAATGTTCTGCAGATCGTACCCGGTTGCAATCTGATCCAATCTGAGAACAAGTTTCTGTTCCTGGCCAATATAACTGGTTAAAGGCTCAGGAACCAGACTTCCACCAAGAGCATTCTCAGACACCTCAACACGTTCAAAATTAGGTGTGGCAACGGCCCCAAGAATGGTCATTATATTTGCATTCAAGGTATATTGACCCTCTTCCAGGAAAGTATAATCCGTTTGTGATCTATACTTAGTCTCCAACTCGTCGTTATCATAACTGTCATCTTTGATCATGGAAATATTGCCGATTTCAACATCACTGCTGTTCATAATCCTCACGTTAAAGGTCTGAGGCAAGGTATCGTATTGGTTGTTGTTGTTGACCCAGGCGATAAATGTGACTTCCTCGCCTACGGCAAATCTGTTGGAATCCAAATGCCAAGTGATTCTTGTATCTTCAATGTTAATGGTTTTCGTTCTGGTTCGTACATTTTCTATGTTTTCAAATGCCATGGTGGCCATCAGGGTATGTTCTCCGGAAATCATGAACCTGAAAGCTGAGGTTTCAAAGGGAGGATCGTTCAATTGTTGTGAATTTACAACCACATCGCTGGCATTGCGAATCGACAGGTTCACGTATTTGGGTTCGATATCTGTTTCCTGCGTGATGGCATACGGGAATGAGAATGAAACAGGCTGGTTGATATAATAGGGTGAACTGGTTGGACTGGCATCAATGTTGAATGTGAAATCAATGTCCTGTATCACAAGTTCTCTGTCCGACGCAACGATCTGATCCCCATTTTCAAAGGTTAATGTAGCTGCAAGCTGATATGTCCCGCTGTCAACAAACGTATAGATTTCACTGACAAAAGGTTCTGTGTTCAACTGTATCGGTCCTGAAATCATTGACCCACCTGTGGGTCTTCTGATATCGAAAGTCACATAATCCGCTTTAATATTGGCGTTATTGCTGACCGTATAAGGGAAGCGGAACTGGATGGCATCATTCACGTAATGATCTCCCGTAGGACTGGCGTTGATCTCAAAGGAATAACCCGGCGTTTGAATTGTCAGATTGAACGTCGAAGCCTTTTTCTTGAAATCGTTATCAAAGACAAGCGTTGCATCCACTGTATATTGTCCCGTTTGCGGGAATCTGATGGGTTCACTGACGAACGGTATATCGTCTAACTGCTTTTCTCCACCGATAAAGGACGTGCCATCTGCCTTTTTGATGTCCATAAGCAGGTAATCAGCATTTAGGTTCACTCCCGGTGTAACTGAATACGGGAAGCGGAAGATGATCTCATCATTTGCATAATGAATGCCCGTTGGACTGGCAACAATAGACACCTCTGTCTGTGGCTGCTTGATTTCCAAGTTGAACGTGGGCGCACTGATCTTTTCCTCGTTATCAAAGACGAGTGTCGCGTCCACCGTGTACATCTGGGCATTTGCAAACTTGATAGGAATCGTACTAAACGGTTTTTCCAACAGTTGATTCTGTCCGCCAATATAAGACGAACCATCAGGATTCTTAATATCGTAAATCAAATAATCAGCATTCAAATTCACTCCCGGTGTGACTGAATATGGGAAGTTGAAGGAAATCATGTCGTTTACATAATGCACTCCGGACGGTTCCGCCACAATATTAACCTCTGTCTGTGGCTGCTTGATTTCCAGGTTGAATGTAGGCGCATTGATGGTATCTTCATTGTCAAATACAAGTGTGGCATCTACTGTGAATTGACCTGTCTCAGTAAATCTGATTGGGTTCGTCGTGAAGGGCCTCTGACTTAACTGTACAGAGCCTCCTATCAAAGACGATCCATCGAGTCGCTTTACATCATAGATTAACAATTCACCCACAAGATTAACCCCGGATGGAACGGAATATGGGAACGTAAAGACAATCTCGTCGTTCAAATAGTGCGTCCCGCCCGGTTGCGCCTCTATAGAAACGGAAGTTTGCGGCTGCCTAATGACAACTTCCTTATCGGTTGCTACTGCGCTATACCCGTTTTTGAAGAAAATACTTGCCTTAACATCATATTTCCCGGCTTTCGTAAATTTGATATTTTCAGTCTCAAAGGGTTCACGGGTTAGTTTTCTCTCCCCGTTTGTCAATGACTGTCCTGTCTCATCGATGATGTTCATGAGCACATAATCCGCTGCTATTGAAGCAGAAGGAGTCATGGAATACGGGAAACTGAATTTGATATGATCGTTGACAAAATGGTTTTCCGTTGGCGTTGAATTGATAAAGAGTCTGATATCCGGCTTGATAATCTTTAATTTAAGTGGCCCGGATTTTAATGCCGTCCCGTTATCAAATATCATCGTTGCCTCTACCGTATATTCGCCTTCCCGGTTGAATTCAATCGGCTCGGAGTTAAACGGCTGAGCACTGATTTGAACAGCTCCACCGATGAATGAATCTCCAAAGACATCCAGCACATCGTATTTCATGTATTGTGGTGTGATTTGCATGTCCGGTGGAACGGTATAATCCGCTTTCAAAGTTATGATCTGATTAACCGGATATTCATCCCGTAACGGATAAGGAATCATGTCAAAATCAAGCTGGGGTTCCCTGAAATCGATGGTTATCTGTTGGCTGTCTTTCTGACCCCTGCTGTCTTCTACCTCTACGTTAAAGGTGTAAGGTTTGGCCTGGGCTTTCACCGTCGTCAAATCGATGGCAAAACGTTTGAGTGGATCGTTGTCAACTTCATAAACGCCTTGCTGCGAGAAGAAGATATTGGTATCAAAATCGAATTTGACACCGGATTTTTCTATGAACACATCATCTGATTTTGGCAGGATGGAAACATCCACTCTCAGTTGAATCTTCTCTCCCACTGCCGGATCAACAGGAACACTTTCAAAACTCTTGATCTCCAGAGTGGGATTTTTTATCTCAAACATGATGGACCTTCTGTTGGTATAATTACCACTTCTGGCATATACATACGCTTCAAACAAGCCGTTGTTATTCAAGAAATGACTTTCGGTCTTCCAGATATTGCCCTCTTCTCCCACACGGGTCAACGGTAACTGAACACCACGCATCTGAGAGCTGTTCAAAGGATCACTGATTTCCACCCAGGCCTCTATCGCCTGAGCGTTCTCCAAAGGAGGCAAAATAACGGCTGTGAACGAAATGGGATCACCATAATACAGATCTTCCTGATCGATACCAAAGGTCTGTATTCTTGGTCCCTTTAGGTCCTCTGCAACGAATACTTCTTCAGCCTTTTCAAAATGTGTCTGATTTCCCAGCTTGTCTTTGACGAAAAGCTCTATGGCATAAACACCCGTTGCCGTAGGAGTCCAGTCAAAATAATAACTGTCCTCTTTGACCGGAATAATGGGTTGATCGGCACCCTTGATTCTCAGATTAACGGAACTCATGTCAATACCCGATTCGTCCCGACAGGCCAGATATATTCTGGTTGTTTCATTCATATAAGGAATAGAAGGTGACAGGCTCATGTAAACCAGCGGACCCTCTTTGTCGTCCAACTGACCAATCACCGTGAAACGATAGGTCCCTTTAGCTCCTTTATCATCCCAGATGTTCAGAACAAACTCATGCTCTCCTTTTTCCACCGTATATTTGAATTCATAGGGATTGGAAGGAGCTGTATCGGTGATGAACTTCGCACCGTCAAGTTTTATTTCGAGTTTTTCAATTGTTGTACCTTCTGTCTTCTGGAATTCAGCTCTGTAAACTTGCTCTTTCCCCTCAAGGGGTTCCTGTCCTGATATTTCGAAGACACGAACAATCTTAGGGGCCTGATGTTCGATAACCCGGATATTTGAAGTTTCCGGGATAATCTTCTGGCTCACCAGGTTGTTACCGTTTTTGGCTGTGATGATCACATTACCACTGTTTTGGGCTTTAAAAACGTAATCGAAGTCTACATCGGGCTGCATTTTAGAATCTTCGATAATCCAGGGACTGTTACCAGGAGACTGGAGCTCAACCCGTTTGATATAAGAAATATCGTCTTCAACACTGCCGATAACACGTATCTCCTCACCCTTGTAGGCAAAGTCTCTGCCGTCTGGCATATACAGTGTGGCGTTTGTGAAAACAGGAGGAGTATTATCTCCGGATGGAGGATCAACCCTGAAGTTGATGGGGACGCTGTTGCCTTTAAGTCCCTTCTGATTTCTTGCAAATCCTATCAGAGTATGCTCCCCGATTGAGAGGTTCTTTCTAATATTGGTTGTATCGGTTCTGACATCATTCATCAATAAGATCTCATCATCAACTACAATCCATTTTTCAGTGATGGAACTTTGAGGATCAGAAGCGGTCAAAGAGATGGTAAAATCGTTTGAATAATCATTCACCCGTTGATAGCTTACGCTTACCTGTGGTGGGGTTCGATCATCCGCAGTCATGATGGGGCTTTTAAAAGCCGCATTATCTCCGGTTTTTCCTGGAATTTCAACCACAAAGCCAAACTCCTCGGTAGTAGTCGAAACATAAAACTTTGCATAAGAAGTGTTTGTTTTCTCCATAACCTGGCCATCTGAAGTAATCAACCGGATGTAAGCGGCATTCAACCCGCCGTTCGTCCTGGCTTCAATCTCGAATTTCTGACCTACATAACCGTAATTCAAAGGTGAATAGGTCACCTCCACATTCGAGGCCTTTTTCGAAGGAGTGTTGAATCCCGGAAACATCCAATCCTCCATCATACAGGCAGAAAAAATCAAGATGACAAGTATTATAATCAAAAAAACAAAATAATTTTTCTTCATGACAAACACCTCTTTAAAAAGAACTTCTTAGGGACTTAAAACCAAAATAAATTCACGCCTGTTTCCAATGGCGTTCTTGACCTCAAGAATCAATCTGATTTCCTCATGGGCAGCTAAGACAAAACTATCCGGCGGAAATATTGGACTGATAATCACTTGGTATTCCACTTTAGTAAAATTATCGCCAACCTTTAGTGTTTCAGCATCCTCTCCTGACTTTTGAGTAATGGCCACATCAAGGGGACATGAAACATCCAAAGTTGAACTGGCAAATTTATCGGCACTGTAACTCGTTATTACCTTATCCACTGACGGATCGGGACCCAGACCCACCAACTCATCCTCCACAACAATGGAAAAGGATTCATAAGGATTGGAAGGATCATCTATCTTCATAATAACATTGAACTGGTCACTTTGTGTGACATCAATATTTATGGTCTTTTCACCGTAGGCCTTCTTACCCAAAGCGGTTTCACCGGTTACAAAAACCGTATAGCGCCCGTAATCCGCCAAATTTTCCCAATAAGCAGTGTGTCCCCCGGACATTTGGGGAACAGGAGCCGTTCCGGATTTTGTGTTTTGAATAACATCCCAGGTGAGTGAGTTTAAAGTTAATTCATCAAGAATCTTAAACACAACAGTATCGCCAAAATAGAAAGAATCCTCTACTGCTCCGTCTATATCGTAAGACTGAACCTCCAATTCCATGAAAGGAGTAGTACCGAAATAGAAAGTCATATATCGCTCAAGGTTACTTTCATTGCCATTCATATCAATTGCCTTTGCATAAACCGAATATACACCCTCCGGCCACGGAGTTGCGGCTCCTCCCATGGTGATCTCCAATTCCCGATCTAATTCCTTGCTGCCATTGGCCTCAACATCAAGCTGTTCCCATGTGCCATCCGGTTTGTAGAACATCAGAGAAACCTTCTCGATACCGGCAGGCTCGTAAATACCCGTCAAGAAAGATTGAATACGGTCAATTGCTTCCAAACTAATCCTGAAACGATCCGTCACTTCAAAATCGATTCCGGGAGAGGAAGACTGCTGATATGTACCTTGTACCGGATTCAAATCCGTGATTTCAGGAGCGCGCATGTCGGGATGGGGAATGGTAAAATCATGGGAGCCGTTGATAAAGAAATCGCCCCCGGTTATATATGATTTAATTTCATTGTTACCCGGGAAAAAATAATAATCGGGATTTAAAAAGTTTTCATTCAGGAGAATAAACGCCTTTTTCCCGGAATCGGAGAGATAATACAAATCATCGGAAGAAACGGTTGGAAAATAAGACCTGCCGTTAATGATAAACCTGAAACCGTCCACTGCCTGCTGAAGCTCAAACTCATTTTGAAAAACAGGCATCTGATTATCCGTTATCTCAATCTCAAACCAGACAGATGCGGTTTTTTCGGGATTGACAAGATCGGAAATGGTAAAGTAATCGGAGATACAGTTCAATGTTACATTGGGCTCGGTTGTGTCGATGATATAGGCACTTTCACTAAACTCAGCTTTTCCACCCAGATAATCGCTTCGGACTACTTGTGAAGTGAAGGTGATTGTGCCGTAAGAATCAACATTCCTGAAAACCGCTGTTGCCACCGGTGAACGGGAACTGCCCGAAGAAAACAACTGTTGACTCCGAAGTTCCTCATAACCTTTTATAGTAATCTTTTCAGGGTTAAACAAATCCTCAAATTCAAATACAACCAAAGCGGTAGATGGCGGGGTCATCTGATTAAAAGAAATCTGTTGCAGGGTATCAGGATCGAGAAAAGTAAAATGCCCCTTAGACTCAAAAGACTGATCCGGTTGACTAAACAGATTAAAAATAGCGCATGCGCTCAATGACAGCACTATTAAAATACAAACAGCAAAAAGCAAAATACCGCTTTTTTTCATAGTATCACCCTATTTATTATTCTCCCCGAACCAAATCATATCCTAATCTGTTCAATTGAAAAATACTCTATAAAAAAGACGCAATTAGCCAATCAATTATCGTCTGAAAATAGAATCTCTTAACTTGAATAGTTCTCTATTCCCGGGCGGACACACCGGTCCGCCCCTACAAAAACCTAAGAGGGGACACAGCAATCCCCTCGGTTCGCAATTCCTCCAAACCTCAATCCACATACCCCACAAGGGTATTTGCATGATTCGGCATGCCGGATAAATCGTAATTACTACTATTCCAAACATCCTCATCCGTTAAATTTACATATTGATTGGCATCCACACTGAAAGAAACCAAATATCCGGCTGCTAAAAGGCTTTTCAATGTTTCGACGTCATCAGTAGATGTCATGATCAGATAGAAAAACGGATAATAATCAAGATATTCAAAGTTCCAGTCTGATTTCCAGTTCAAACGGTATTTTGGAGCTTCCCGCCAGGCATCTTCATCCGGCCATTGTGTGAAATTAGTCAGGTCATATGGCCAGGTTTCCCATGAAGCACTTCCAATTAGATGCATTAAATGAATGTTATCGAAAACGGACGTTCCGTTATTTCCACCTTGATTTAATTGCAAATAAGCAAAATCCGGACTCATAATATACTGATCAAATGATGAAGAAGGATAACCGACATAACCTCCCACCCATTGAGCACTAGAAAGATCTCTGTTATATCGAATGGCATTATAAAAAGTTCCTGTATAATAAACCGCTGACCATGATGAACAGGCTCCCTTACTCCCCTGATTTCCGATTGGCGGAAAATACTGAGAAACGGAATGATCCACTTCAGAAGGCCTTGCAACCGATTGGAAAGCGGTGATCTCTCTGAGTTGTGTACTTCTCTCAATCATCTCCCATTCTCTTTCAGTGGGGGGGCGGTATCCTGTTCCATAACCGTCTATAACCAGGTTGTAATCATCCGTTTCATCTGCTACACCAATCGTATCTTTTAAGAGGCTCAATTCATCAGAACTGATTTCTCTGGATGATGCCATCAATGGTGAGGAAGTTGTACGACCATCTGAGAGGCTGATGGAAACGTTGTTGATTTGGGAAGCAACCGTTGACCCGTCAACAGTACTTATTGGAACATCAGTGGCGATACTTTCTGATAGCATAATTGAATCATATGAAGAATAGACCTCTATTTTAAAAGATTGAAGCGTTCCGGTATTGGCAGAATTATTCTTGTCGAATACCTTTAAAAAGATAGTTTCATTCGAAACAGGAAGAAGCGGTGTGATATCCATAACCATCACGTTATCCGGATAGGGATAAGCACCTGAAAGATAGAAAAACGATTCATCGTGCCCACTGAAATTAATCTCTCTATCAGGAGATGATGGATTGCCAACCCCTATGGAGATATTACAATCCGTTCGAATGGGGTGATCTATTTCAAAAACGGCAATGGCTTTTGTTGGTGTGTAACTCTTTTCAGCAACATAAACATATTCTACGTTTTCCAAAAAACTCTCATAAGTGATGTAATAACAACCGTCAGGAACATTTTCCCAGTTGCCAACACCCCAGGAATTCGCAACCTTAAACATCCCTTCTTGTGTAACAGCGGTAGAATATTGAAAAGACCAGTTGATCTCATTAGAGACCAGACCCTGATCATCTACCGCTCTTACATAAAAAACATGCTCCCCCTCTGAGTAACCGCTCCAGGTATAACCGGTGGAGCTGGTCGTCTGCCAGCTCCCCGAGTCTTTTTTATATTCATAATAATCGATGGTCCCATCACTGTCGGTTCCCATCCATTGAAACGTGTTACTGCTTTCCTCATAGACACCTTCCCCTCCGGATATCTTGCTAACCGAGGGGGGAGAACTCGAGCCCCCGGAATAT
>CAZVPY010000039.1:0-11428 GCA_964629135.1 uncultured Thermotogaceae bacterium
ATTTCCGATGATCATGTTCACGTCTTTTCCCACACCTTCTGCCCCTAAAGCGGCCTTTGTAAAACTGGAGGCCATTGAGAAGAAGTAAACATTGCCGTGTTCTTTGGTGGAAAGGACACAGGACATTTCAGTATTGGCTGCGTTAACCACGTTGATGGTGACATCGCACAATTCACCATCGGTTGCATCATGAACCATTCTGTAGACACCCACAGTATCCGTGGCATCCGTTTGAAGGATGGTATCACAAAATCCCAGTTTTTCTAATTCTTCTCTTCTGTCATTGTGATGAATCAAGCCAATAACCTTTCCCACGTTACCGGTCATCTTTTTGGCAACGTATGAACACAATACACCAGATTTCCCGGCTGCACCAAGAATCATGACGGTATCTCCCGGTCTGACAAGCCGGGCTGTTTGAATCGGTGCTCCTGCTACATCAAGCACTGATAAAGCAAGCGGTCTTGACATATCATTGGGAAGCTTCACAACAACACCGCTTTCGAAGACGATAGCTTTCCCTTCTACTTCCACTTGTTCTCGATCCAAATGTACCTTTCTGATTCTTTCTATCTTTAAAGGAGTCAGTGACAAGGATACTAACGTTGCAACATGATCTCCAACTTTTACCTGATGTTTTTGAGTCATTTTTTTGGAGATCTCAGCTACGGTTCCCACTAACATTCCCCCTGACCCGGTTACGGGGTTATGCATTTTACCTCTTTCCGAAACAATCTCCATAATTTTAGCAGCTACTTTTTCTTCATCTGATCCTACTTCTTCTTTGATTTGCCTGAATGAAGCGGAATCGATGTTTAAATGCGTGACATCGATCATGATTTCATTGTCATAGGCTGTATTCATGGAATTGTTGATTTTCCATGCCGGTTGAGGTAAAACTCCTTCTGGTTCAATTACTCTGTGTGTTCCAAATGGGCATACTTTCATGTCGACCATCCTCCCCTAATTAAAAAAATATCCTGATACTATATTGTTTGCTTTCTTCTTCGAAATCTGTTCTCAACCAATTTTCCCAGAGGGTTAACTGTTTTTCCCTTTTTAACATTTCTCGAATATCTTTTCTTAATTGCCCCTGGCCTTGTTCTCCACCTGAGAACTCAATCACTTTAATGATATGATAACCTAGCTCGGTCTTTAAGGGACCGATAACATCCCCAGGGTTTTTCTCAAAAGCCACGTCAAATTCGGGGAAAACGCCCCTTTCTATCCAACCCAAATCGCCGTTGTTAAATTTCGTTAAATCATCTTTAGAGTATTCCAGTACGGCTGCTTCAAACCCTAATTCGTTGATCGTGTTAAAAACATTGTTTAAATCTGAATTACTGTCCAGCAATATATGATAGATATGAACGGAGTTACTTTCCTGAGTATTGACCGGATTATTTGCCAGATAGTCTGATATTTCACTTTCAGAAACAGTTACATCCGGGAAAAGGATGTCAATCAACCCGTAGTTTGCCAATGCCAGTTTTCTTTGTAATTCCAAATGGCTTTTATAATCTACCAGAGAGTCGTATCCTTGAGTCATAATATACTGTTCAAACTCTTCCATACTTAAGTTGTTAGATGATAGCAATTCATTCAGAAACGTATCAATGTATCCCTGAACATCTCCTTCCAGAATTTGAACACCTTTGTTTTTGGCTATCTGTATGATGAGATAGGCGTCAATAAGCGTTGAAAGTACCCTCTTTTTATATTCAAGTAAAAAGTCATAGCCCGCTTCAGTAGACAAAAGGGTTTCGTAAAAGCCTTCGTTGGTTTCCTTAATCCGTAGTAGTGTAAAGGGCAGATTAGATTCCGTATCTAATAACCTGGCTTTTATTTCTTGATTATCAACGGTTGCTACGGTGTAATCCGGATCAAGGTTTAAGATGTCCACTTCCTGTTGCGAGAAAATTATCATAGGAATCATTAGGATAAATATGACAAATAGAACTAAATTTTTGTGTGTTTTCATGTTTGTAGTCTCCTCTTTTTTCAGTTATTGCTTATTCAAGAATAATTGGTCGGTTGTTCTTCGCTTCTTCGACCTTTTTTTGGATGTCCTCGTAATTAGCTTCTTCCCAAGTTTCTTTGGTGAACTGATTGTATTTCCAATCATCCAACCACTTTTCCACAAACTCACCTTGTTCTTTGGCATATCTGTAAACGTTTGTGACCTGATCCAGGAAAGTAGCTCTCTTTTCCACTAAAGCTTCAACCGTTGAGATAAAATTACGGTATCTTTGTATTTCAGAGTCTTTGAGGTATGGGTTGTTAACAATGTCATCAATACTCCATTCATATGCTGTAGAAAGCATATTCAAACCATCGTCAAGTACGTAAATGGTTTCTTGATACAGCTTGTTTTCAAGGAAAGCCTGAGCGATTTGAGAATAGACGGAAGCGATATCATCCGGCACCCCGGTTCTTTGAACATTGTGCATCTGTTCAGAAGCCCACACTCTTTTTTGTGCAATTTCTTTGACTTTAGGATAAACGTCTGTGACGGTTCCAGATTTTAAAAGAAGGTCAATATATTCGGAATAAATGTTTTCCCAGTCGGGGAAATTCTGCCAATTACCTGGAAGAATATGGATCGCTCGTTCATACCATTGTTCCATGGATTTCAAAGCTTCATTCGATTGTTCTCTATGCAATGTGATCAAAGGCATAAGGATATCTTTAAGGGATGGATCCTTATTAATCAACTCAACGTATCTTGAGGAAAGGTTTTTTAGCATAACAGACAAATTATAATTAAATTTACCCATGATTCGATAGGCGTTTTTTTCGTTAAAGCAAAGGAAAGATGTCTCAAAGTAGTCTATTCCGGTCTGATACATTTGTATATCGTACCAGAGCGAAATATTCACAAGGTTTAACAATTCATTGATCGATGATGTATACCCTTCATTCAACAGTTGTTTTAGAATTTCAATGTCATTTTTCAAAGGAAAATCTAGATATTGTTCTTGAATGTGACGCATACTCTCATCACGTTGGGAGAATTGTTTGGTGACAGTTTCCATCTTATTGGAACTGTTGTTTAGTTCATCATAAAGGGCTTGTTTTCTTTCTGGTCTTACCATCATTAAGGAAATGTAGAACATGCTTTTTCCGTAGCATCCCAAGCTGTCTAAGCTTTCTAAGAAATCAGACAAAGCCCTATCATAACGTTTCATTCTTTCAGAAGCAAGGTAGTTCAAATTGTCGTTTATTTGACTGATGTAATTATTCAGTTTTTGTTCTTCTTCTTGTATGTCTTTGGTTAGTTCGTTCATCAAACGAACTTGCAGTTCCTGTTGACTGAATTGGTTGGCGATATTTCCCATTTCCGCAATTTTTTGTTGCGTATAGGTATCCGGTTCAAAAATTGCGTATTGTCCTTCACGATTTTCAAGTTGTTCAAACATTTGATTCACTTGCGTTTTTTGATTTTTCAACTCACTCTCTTGACGTTCAATTTGACTAAAGCTGGAATAATAACCATTTCCCTCTTTAAAGAGGGCTTCCGCTTTGACGCTATTTAATTTTAGCCATCCGGATGTGATCCCAACAACAATCACGATGACTATCAAAGCAGGCATACGCCAACCTTTAAGGGATAAATTGAATGCAAGCCTTTTTTTGCGATTAAAATATCTGCCAAATCCCAGGCCAGTCACCGCCAAGGCCCATAATTGATTTGGTAACAAATGAAGCGGGAACTCTGTGAAACTGTGTCCCAAAGTCACTGTAAAGCCTGTCGCAAGCAAAATCAACAAAATCGCATCATCGGGATTTTGTTGGTCTCCCAGTATGAGAAAGAACATCACAAGAAGTAAAACCAATGTGATTGCCATGGTAAGGAATCCGAAGAGGCCCATTTCACCAAGAACTTGAAAATAATCGTTATGGGTTCTTTTAAAATTTGACCAAGCATCGATGTATTCAGGATCATCTCTTACAGCATCCCCCATGTAATCTACAGCTTTATGCATGTATGTTCCGATGCCGTTTCCGATTAATGGGTAGTCCTTAATCTGATAGATTGATGCCTTCCATGCCAATACCCTTGCCTTTCCACCTGTGGTTTGAAATCCACGCTCATCAAAAATAGAGGAAGTTCTTGAAGCCACGTTTGTACCGGGAGCTAATGGATTATCGGGATTAGATAATAGAATCGGTAACAACAATGCAATGAATACAATGGCAATCATAAAGATGAAATTGATATTTTTAAGAAGTTTTGCGATTCTAATCGAATAAGCTTCAATTTTTTTGAAATTGTTTATAACTTCTTTTTTTCTTCGTGTCCACTTGTAGTAAAACCAGGCGATGCCAAACACAACCACACTTACCATCAGCGAAAGGATAACGGATCGTGTTCCTATGACCAGGACAAGGAAATAAAAGACAGCAAAGTTTATAAGTCCCAGAATTTTTATTATCATAATGGGACCAAAGAATTCAAATCCCGGTTTTTCCTTTTTTGGCGTCCAACCAAAGTCAAAACTGAGCACAAAATAAATCGTAATGGGAAGCAATGTTGCCAAAAAGTCAGAGACAAAGTTGGGGTTTCCAATGGTAGCCTTGATGGACATCTTTCCACCGCTGCCGTAAGAACCCAAGAAGAAAGACTGTCCGGTATAGTAGTTCATTAGAGCTTCGATAGAAACCATCGTGCCTGAAATCATCACAAATAGCAAAAAGTAGGTGATATCTCGTTTTGTTTCAAGAAAATTTGAAAAATATAAGACCATAAAGAATGTTAGAAATGCGTAGATTCCAATTTCAAATGAAAATGGGAAATACAAGGGATTTTCCCTTAAAACAGTAAACGTTGATACCACGGCGGCAATTCCAAACAGGAACCAACCAAGATGAGCCCATGAGAAGTACAGCTGCTGTTCACTTTTTTTCCATTTTCTAAAAAGAAACAAGGTCATGGAAATGGTAAAGAAGATGATTAAAAAAAGATATTTGGATGTTGAAAATTCATAGGTTATTTTTGGATGAGCAAACATTGCAACAAAAATAAACGTAAAGTATAAAAAGAATGATTCAATAGTTTTTGAAAACGATCCCTGTCCTATCCCTTTAAAATCAATCGTTTTGTTATTGTTAGACACTGAAACACCTCCGAAAAATGATTGTCGACTTATTTTATCACAAAAGCAATGATTAAAAATAACACAAAAAGCAATAAAATAAACAGATACAAGTAGTTATAAATGAGCATGTATATTGTTTTACTTCGTTTCTCTGTTGGGACATCCATATAAGTAATATTTCTTACAAATGGTTGAGATTGTTGAATAACCCTTCCAAATGGATCTACTAGCCCTGTTATTCCATTATTTGAAACATGACATATCCAACTGTTAGTTTCTACGGCCCTAATTTGAAGTTGTTTAAAGTGTTGAATAAGTGCGGTTTTATGTGTAAAATAACCATCGTTTGTAATGACGCAAAAAAAGTCAGCATCATTTTTTTTCAAATCGATAAAAACATTCGGGAAAAAAGATTCAAAACAGATTGGAAAGGCTGCGTTTATTCCATCAACATTAAAAGATGTATATGTTTCTCCTTTGTTTAAATAATTCCTAAATTTGAGAAAAGAAAAGGCCTTGAGCAAATTTTCAAAGGGTAAATATTCTGTAAATGGGTTTAATTCAATCTTTCCGTAGAAATTTTCAGTCAGTCCTGTGTTTGGATAGACTAACTGAACAGCGTTATAATAACCCTCGCCGTTTTCATAAACGTGTGGGACTACAATGGTCATTGAACTCTCTTCTGAAGTTTGTTCAAGCATCTCTACTGTATTTGGATAATTGTTGATATCATAGAGAAAATAGGTTTCTGGAAGGATGAACAAATCTGTGTTTTCGCGAGTCTTTTCAACTTCCTTAACCAGCGATTGAAAATCTTCAATGAGTTCATTTTCAGATGCATAGTATTTATCCAAAGGAGTTATCATAGTCTGAACCCCTGCTAATTCAACTGATTGTGTTTTTTCAGAATAAATGGGTGGTAAAAAAGAAGTGATGATTTGATCCAAGGCATAAACTGAGAACACGATAAGAGCTGATATAATTAAAAAATGCTTTGAAAAGCCCTTTTTCTTCCATGTTATGAAAATCAACAGATTAACCATTCCAATTAGGATCAATAATAATTCTGTTCCACCTATTCTTGCCAGTTGGAGAATTCCTGACATATCAAACAACGCATCGGTAAACCTGAAGCCGATGAACTTTAATGGTGGTAAACTTCTCAAATATTCTGTAAAAAGCAACAGAGATAAAGCGCTAAATACAAGCAAAAAGGGGTGGTGTTTGAATTTTCTTGAAAACCACGAAAAAACAAAACCGAAAAAACCAAAATACAATCCCACAAAAAGTCCTGCGATGATATAGACCAAAAGCCCCATTAACGGGCTGAAGGTGTTAAAGGTTTTTGGTATTTCCCTTATAAATGCGGGTAATAACCACCAGAAGGCAATGGAATAATAGAAATAACCAAAAAAGTAACCAGCCATGAATCCCCGTCTAGGTCTTAAATTCTCCAAACAAATTAAAAGTATGGCAAAAGAAAACCAAATGGGAATCGAAACAAGCATACCCGGCATAGACAGCGCCATGAGAGCTGCGGATAAAATAGTTAAACCTATTCTTGTTCTCTTTGTCATAGGGATTCGATGATTTGTTCCAAGGCTTCAGCGATGTAAACCTGATCCTCTTCTCTTAAATTATTGTAAAAGGGGATGGCTATACTTCTTTCGCCGACATCTTCAGTAACTGGTAATAATCCGCTTTTAAAGTTGAATTGTTTTTTATAGAAGGGTTGAAGGTGTATGGGTGAAAAATAATTTCTGCATCCGATACCCTTTTCTCTTAAGCGCTTTAAAACGGTATCCCGTGGAATTTGTTTGTCAACGGTGATGACGTAGACAAACCAGCTCATCTGTGTCACATAATCCTTTACAACCGGGGGAGTGATTCCGTCTATCTTTGAAAGGAGTTTTTGATAAGTGTTGGCTACGCGCTGCCTCTTTTCAATAAATTGATCGATTTTTTTTAGCTGTTCAATTCCTAGAACAGAACTGATTTCATTGAGCCGATAATTAAATCCCAAGCGAACATGATCCAACCAGCTGCCACCTTCTCCGCGACCCTGATTTCTCATGGACCGGCTTTTGATATAAATTTCTTCGTTATCGGTTACAATCACACCGCCTTCACCGGTGGTAATCTGTTTGTTGGGATAAAAGGCAAATGCACCAGCTTCACCATAACTTCCACATCGTCTGCCTTTGTATTCACTTCCCAGCGCTTCACAGGAGTCTTCTATAATTGTTAAATGGTGCTTGTTGGCGATTTGATTAATCTCGTCCCAAGCGCACGGATGACCAAAAACATCTACAGTAATAATCCCCTTTATCTCCGGGTCTTTCTTCACAAGCTCTTCAATACTTTGGGGATCAATGTTGAACGTATCTTTCTCAATATCCGCAAAAACAGGTGTTGCACCAACATAAAGCAGGATGTTTGCCGTAGTGATAAAGGAAAAGGATGTGGTAATATATTTATCACCTGGACCGATTCCCAAAGACCTTCCGATTAAATCCAGTGCACTGGTACCGCTGTTCACGGCAACCGCGTATTTTCGTTGTGAATATTCGGCAATTTGCTGTTCAAATGCTTCAACTTTGGGTCCTATACTGAGTATGGAAGAATCAAGAACTTCCATCACTGCTTTTTTTTCTTCCTCTCCCAAGTCAGGAGAAGCAAGTGGTATATTCTTCAATTTAATCTCACCTTTAATCCATTGAATGTTGAATTTTTTGTACGATCATGTTATCAATACCTTTTTCTGCGACCTTCAAGGCATTGATGATTGCTATTGAATCAGAGTTACCATGTGCTTTAATCGAAGGTGCGTTTACTCCTAAGATATATCCGCCACCCGTGTTTCTGGAATCCGTCTTGAATTTTAAATCTGCGAATACAGGTTTCATTAACAATGCACCTAATTTTACCATGAGACCCCGGGCATTGATGGATGATTTTAATAGTGAAGAGATAAAATTACCGATGCCTTCCATTGATTTTAATGCTATATTGCCCGACCATCCATCTGTGACTACAACATCAACGGTTCCAGAAGCAATATCTCGCCCTTCAACAAAGCCTACAAAGTGATGGTTTAATTCCTTTTTCATTAGCTTATAGGCTTCTTTAATTTGATCAGTGCCTTTATCTTCTTCGGTACCCACATTTAATAATCCAACCTTCGGTTTATCAATACCGTTGATTCTTTGAAGAGCTAGGCCCATCCGGGCAAAAGATAGATAATTTTCAATTTTAGATTCCAAGTTTGCTCCACTGTCCAATAAAATTGTATACCCCTTTTTGTTTGGAATTGGCGAAGCGATAGCAGGTCGTGATATGCCTTTGATTCTCCCGATGACAAATGTGGAAACTGCTAATAAAGCGCCGGTGTTTCCAGCGCTGATTAAAGCATCGGCTTTGCCAGTTTTAATCAAATCTGCAGCCATGTAAAGCGAGGTTTCACGCCGCCTTAAAATATGAGAAGGTTTTTCATCCATTCTAAAAGTGTCTGGTGCATCGTAGATGGTAACATCCTCCAATTGATCTAACTGGGTTGAGTACTTTTCTATTTGATCTTTTTTACCTACCAAAATGATACCTGATTTGATAATATTTTTCGATTTTGCTTCCTCTACACCCTTAATGATGGCTTGTGGGGCATGATCTCCTCCCATTGCATCAATTGCTATTATTGCCATAATTTCCTCCTGAATCATCTAAAATTTGTTCACTTACTAGAATTATACACCATTTTTTAGCGTCTCATATATTGGATTTGTATAATAAAGTTATTTTAAACATTCCTTGTAATTTTCGGTTTATATTGTATAATAGATTATCATTAAAAATGGAGGTAATAAAAATGGATAAGTATGTTTGCACAGTTTGTGGTTATGTTTACGATCCTGCAGCAGGAGATCCGGATAACGGTGTAGAACCCGGTACAAAATGGGAAGATGTGCCTGAGGATTGGGTATGTCCATTGTGTGGTGCCGGTAAAGACGCCTTCGAAGTTCAATAAAGAGGTGATTGACTAATTGGCTATCAGAAAGATTAAAGAAGATATATACAATATCGGAGCTATAGACTGGGATCGTGAATTATTTGACGAACTAATACCATTGCCGGAAGGAACTTCTTATAACGCCTTTGTCGTTTTCGGAAGCGAAAAAACGGCCCTGATCGATGCCGTTGAACCTGAAAAGGAAGAAGAATTCTTAAGGAATCTAAAGGAATTAGATCCAGAAAGAATAGACTATATCATTTCAAATCACGCAGAACAAGACCATTCTGGTTTAATTCCAAAGGTAAATGAATTATATCCTGATGCCAGAATAGTAACCAATGAAAAATGCAAGGGCTTTTTGATGGATTTGCTGCCATTGAAAGAGGAAGCCTTTGATGTGGTTTCAGATGGTGATACATTGTCGTTAGGAAACAAAACCTTGGAGTTCATCATTGCTCCATGGGTTCATTGGCCCGAAACCATGTTTACTTATTTGAGAGAAGATAAGGTTTTATTCTCCGGAGACTTTCTTGGTTCACATTTGGCCGTAAGCAACACATTCTCCAATGATGATTCCCAAACTTATTTGGCTGCCAAGCGATATTTTGCAGAGATCATGATGCCTTTCAGGCCAATGATTAAAAAACATCTGAAACGCCTTGAGGAGTATGATCTTGACATGGTTTGTACCGTTCATGGTCCGGTTTATAAAAATCCTGAATTTATTATCAAACATTATCAGGATTGGGTTTCGGATGATGTAAAGAATCTCGTGCTCATACCTTATGTATCCATGCACGGAAGTACATTAAAAACAGTAGAATTTCTCACGGATGAATTAACAAACAGGGGAATTGAAGTACTGCCCATTAACATGACAAAAGGGGATCTAGGTAAACTGACTATTGAATTGGTCGATGCGGCAACGATCGTGTTGGCAGGATCGACAGTTCTCGTTGGTCCACATCCTCAAATGTTGTATACAGCAGCCATGATTAATGCGTTAAGGCCTAAGACAAAAAATATCTCAATCATAACCTCTTTTGGTTGGGCTTCACAGGCAACAAAGACGTTGAAGTCTCTTTTGGGAACTGTTCAGGCTGAATGGCTTGATACAATCGATTACAAAGGCCATCCCAAAGAAGAGGATTTGGAAAAAGTCAAAGATTTGGCAGACAAAATACTTGACAAACACAAAGCGTTAAACCTTTTATAAAGGAGGAAGATGAGATGACCAAAAAGAAACAGGTGTACAAATGTGATATCTGCGGTAACGTGGTTGAAATTCTTCATGAGGGACAAGAAGCATTGGTATGTTGTGGAGAACCCATGAAATTGATGGAGGAACAAACTGCAGATCAGGCAAACGAAAAACACGTACCTGTTGTAGAAAAAGTGGATGGAGGTTATAAAGTTACCGTTGGTTCTACACTTCATCCCATGCAGGAAAAACATTATATCGAATGGATTGAATTGATTACCGATCGAGGTGTATTCAGAAAACATTTGGCTCCCGGCGAAGATCCCATCGCCACATTTGAAGATGTGGGAGATGTCATTCAGGCACGAGAATACTGCAATGTTCACGGTCTTTGGGCGCTAAACGAACTATAGATTTTTATATCAACAAAAAAAGAGTTATAATGGCATCGGTGAAAACCGGTGCCGTTTTTTATTGGGGGTGATGGGATGACGGCTATTCAAAAGAATTTTAACGAGTTAATCAGTGAAATTGATGCAATCTCCACAGCTTGTGGAAGAAAGACAAACGAGATAAAGCTGGTAGCGGTGAGTAAAACTTTTCCTGTTTCAGATATCAAAGAGATCATCGAAGCCGGTCACAACATCTTTGGAGAAAATAAGGCCCAGGAGATTCGTGATAAAATGGAAGTATTACAGGATAAAGATATCGAATGGCATTTTATCGGGCCACTTCAAAAAAACAAGGTAAAATATGTTGCAGGAAAAACAAAACTCATCCATTCGGTGGAAAGTGAAAAGATCGCCAAGGAGATTGATAAACGAGCTGCCAATGAGGGACAAGTTCAAGATATTCTAATCGAAGTGAACGTTTCCGGTGAGGAAAGCAAGCATGGCTTAAAGCCGGATAAAACAAAAGATTTTATTGAAACGCTAAAAAAATACAAAAATATTCGTGTCAAGGGGTTCATGACCATGGCACCATTCACAGATGATGAACTGGTTATCAGAGACACTTTCAAGGGTTTGAGATTGTTGCGTGATGCCATTCAAAAAGAATATCCTTACATCGTTGAATTATCAATGGGAATGACCAATGACTACAAAATAGCGATAGAAGAAG
>CAZVPY010000040.1:0-11182 GCA_964629135.1 uncultured Thermotogaceae bacterium
ACTTCTAAGGCCTGTTTCTCAAGGCCAGTTTCCTTGCCGCCTCAATAACATCCCTAGGAATCCCCAAAGCTCTTGAAATCTCAAGGGCGGCTTGAGGCACGTTTTTATCCTCAATTCTTTCCAGTCTGTGATCGATGTATTGGTAAATATTTTCTGCATCCAATACTTCATTCTCATGATCCCGCAAAAAACCCGTTTGATAGCTGTGATTGCCAAAGGCAAGGGGGCCTGAAAAGTGGGTAACAAAGACGGTGACACTGCTTTTTTTTGTTAAATTCGCCACAACCGAGGAAGCCAGGGCATCTCCCTCTTTGGGATTGGTAGCAGAGCCAAATTCATCGATTAAATTCAAATGAATCCCCTCTTTAAAGACGGGATGAATTCGCTTCACTTCCATGGCAAAACCGCTTAGTCCCTCTTCTTCTCTGGTTCTATATACACAATTGACTGAATCAAACAGAGAGGAAACAAACCTTTTGGCTGTTACCGGCAACCCCAAGGCTAAGGCCACGTAAAATTGACCAATCGTCTTTAAGGATGTGGTTTTTCCACCCATATTTGCACCGACAATTACCGTAACGCCTTCACTCAGCTTGATGCTAACAGGGTCATATAAAAACCCCTTGCCCTGACAAAAGGTCTTTACATCATCTTTTACACCTGCTTGAACCTCTATGAGCAATTTTTCCTTTTCTATCTCCGGGAAACAAGCAGCGTATGTGGCTTTGTATTCCAGTAAGGCAATATCTCGATCAAATTCTCCAATGACATTCATCTGAACTCTCAAATAATCAACATGAGGTATAAGATTTTCCATTAGCTCTTGTCGATAGCGAATTTCCTCAGCTGCCATTTCTTCTTTTATCTGTTCAATTTTTTCTGAAAAATCGGCATCCTCTTCTGAAAATTTTACCTTATAGTGAATGGAAAAGGCATTTTCTGAAATAACCGTACAGTTCTCCGATTTTCTCAAAGCGTGATTCCGAATATCCGATCTCTCTAAAAGAAATTCCGTTCTATTTTTCAAGGATAAATCGTAAAGCCGTTCCAATCTTGTGCAAATTTTTCTCATTTCAGCCTTTTCTAGATTACGGTATTTTTCCAGCTCTTTCCTCAACTCAACTGCGTAGTCGGAATCGATGGAAAAAAAGAACTGATTGATGTTTCTGGGATCCAAAATCGTCCAGATTTCGGGCTGAAACTCCAATCCGTACAGCTCCGCTATCCCCCGAATCCCTTCCAAGAGGCTTAAAAGACGCTTGAAGAAAAACATGAATTTCTTAATCTCAAAAAAATCCACCACTGACGGCAACTCTTGACTTTCAATCTTGTCCACGCTGTGAGAGATGTTTTTTAACTCCGACAGACAATGCTTGATACGTTTCTTTTCACAATCTTTCCATAATAATTCAAGTTGTTCCAGTCTTTCGTAATGGTCCATCAGTGCTTGCTCATCTCCCCTGAAATAGACACGGGGTTGGTTCAATAACCGTTTTCCGTAATGAGAGGAGGGACTGAATTTCTTCAACAATTTTTCTATTTCCAAAAAGGCCTTGGCCTCTTTATCCATTAACCGGTTGAGCATCAAGCTTGTTTCCTTTCCCATTCCAAACATGCATAAGCATGGTGATTGTGAATGGACTCCTGGCTGGTAACAGAAAGGTGAAACCACTTCACCGAAAGATTTTTCTTTAATTCGATAGCCAAATCCCTGGCAACATCCTCTACGAATTTCGGATTATCGTATCCTCGCTCGGTAATGTATTTTTCGTCACTTCTTTTCAGCAAAGGAAAAACAGGAGATGAAGCTGCCTTTTCTATATCTTCAACAACCTCTTCAATCCACACCATTTTTGACATCTTCATTTTTACAGTCACATATGCCCGTTGATTATGAGCCCCTCTCTCACTGATAGCCTTGGAACAGGGACAAACCGTCTGAATGGGTACGGTCACAACCAAAACAAAGATAAATTGATCGTCTTTGTCCAATGTGGCATCAAACGCACAATCGATAACCATATGGCTTTTAATTCCCGTGACCGGTGCGTGTTTTTCGATGGTATAGGGAAACATCATGGTCATATGGGCCTGGTTGGCGCGAAGAACCCGTTTCATATCCAACAGGATTTCCTGAACATTCTGAAGCTCCATACGATTGGCGTGAGCATGCAATATTTCGATAAACCGGCTCATATGGGTTCCCCTGAAATTCTCAGGCAAATTCACATACATATTCACCGTACCAATGGTATGTTGCTCACCGTATTGACGGTCCTTTAAAAAAATAGGGTAACGAACATCCCCAACCCCCACCTTGTTGATGGGTATATTTCTGTCATCGCTTTCATTTTGTAAGTCTTTCATATCATTATCCTTTGTTTTTAATGGCAATATCATATCGTTCCAATTTATAATACAAGGCTCTCAAACTAAGTCCCAATTCTTTTGCTGTTTTTGCTCGGTTACCCTGATTCTTAAACAATGTCTGCTCGATGGTTTCTTTTTCCACTTTGGCCACAACGTCCTTCAACTTCCCTTTAAACAACTTATTTCCCTCTACCTCTTTTAAATTCGGCATTAGAAAATCAAAATGCTCCAAGGTCAATTCCTGAACAAAAGGCTGTGCTTTAATTAAAGCCCTGCCTATGGCGTTATCGAGTTCGCGAACATTCCCCGGCCATTTGTACTGCATAAACAAGCTGAAAACCGAGTCATTCACCCTTCGGATATCCCGCCGGTATTCCTCGTTGAATTTTTTAACAGCAGTGTACACAAGCGCTTTAAGATCTTCCTTTCTTTCCCTTAAAGGGGGGATAAAAATGGGAATCACATTCAATTTGTAATAGAGTTCCTCAATAAAGGCATTCTCCTCTACCAATTTCTCCAGATTAGCTCCAGTTCCCCCAATAATCCTGACATCCAAGGTCTTTTCTTCGGATTCTCCATAGGGCGTGAAACGTTTCGTTTGTATGTATTTCAGCAACTTCAGCTGAGTAGATTTATCCAAATAAGATATCTCATCGATAAACAGGGTTCCGCCATCCGCTTCTTCCAAATGCCCGATTTCCACCCTTCCGTTTTTGACAGGAGACCCAAACAATTCAAGGGCAATGTTTTTTGAATCCGTTGATCCGCATTTTGTAATAACTAAGGGTTTGTCAGACCTGGCACTGCTGTTGTGAATGGATTCAGCAAACAACTCTTTGCCAGAACCACTTTCACCACGAAGCAAAACGGTGGCATTGGTTCCTGAAACACGTTTGGCCTGTTCTACGGCTATTCTCATCTTTTCACTGTGATGAACAACATCCTGGAAAGTAGAACCGCAATTGGTTCTTCGAAGAACGGAGCGAGCATCCGCCAATTCTTCCATGAGTTTTGAAATCTCCGTCACATCGTGAATGACTCCCACACTGCCTTTAAATTCATCTTTCACATAAAGTGGCGTTACGTCCACGATGACTTCTTTTTTAGTCTTCCCAACGATCATCCGACGTCCCAAAACAGGCTTTTTGGTTTTAACAACCAACATATGCTTACTCTCGTCCTTGTCGGCAATATCAATCGTAGCCGGCTTACCCTCCACTTCTTCAGCAGAAAGCCCTGTAATACGGGTATATTCAGAATTGACCATGACGATCTTCCCATTTTCATCCGCCACGGAAATGGCATCCCTGGTGGAATTTATAATAGCTTTAAGGGTCTTTTCCAATTGTTTTAAATCGGTGACTTCCTCCGCCATTTTTTGAATATGCGTTACATCTCTGAAAATAGCAGCCACCCCGATGATATTACCACCCACGTCAAAAAGGGGTACACGGGATGTGATGATGGTAGTATTCTTCAACAAATGAACACGGTCGTATTCGGGAATGGCGGTCTGCAAGACGATGTGCAATCGTGTGTTGGGGATGGCATTTTTCACGTCTTTGCCCACCACCTGGTCTTCCTTCAATTCTAAGATATCCAAAGCTGCTTTGTTTATAAACACCACATTTTTATTCGAATTAATGATGATGACACCCTCTTTGATGGAATAAAGAACGCGCCGGATCATCTCATCAATAATAGACTTAGCCATCTCTTTTCACCTCTCGGAAAAGCTTGACCCATTGTTCCAAAGAAATTTCCTCAGCCCTTACTGTGTCATCCAGTCCAATCCTTGACGCATAAGACATAATATCAAAATCATAATTATTCTTCAATTTCTTTCTTCTCATTTTGAAACCTTGTCTAACAAATTCAAAGAATTCTTCGGGGTTTTCTCCCAAAGGTTTCTCTTTTTTGGGGATCAATTTAATTACAGTGGAATCTACTTTAGGCGGTGGATTAAAATGCTTCGGTGAGATCGTAAACGCCAAACGGATATCAAAATGATACTGCATAAAAACAGAAAGTGAGCCAAAAGTCTTATTTCCCGGATTGGAAACCATCCTTAACGCCACTTCTTTTTGCAGCATAAACACACATAAACGAATGGCCGAAAAATCTCTTAAAACCTTCTTGATAATAGCTGTCCCGTTGTTATAGGGGAGGTTGGATACCACAGCCACCTCTTTTTTAGCCAACTCAGCAGGCACTGTTGTTTTCAGATAGTCTCCCATATACAGATGGAAATCAGGCTCATCCTTAAAATTCTCTTTAAGCGGGGCTTCAAGCCTGCGATCAATCTCGAAGGCATGTACCGTATGGCCATCATTCAACAACAACTGTGTCATCATACCGCTTCCAGGGCCAATCTCCACACATTCAACATCTTTGTCATCAATCAAATCAACAATCCGTTTAACAACTGACTTGCTCTTAAGAAAATTTTGCCCCAATGATTTTTTTAACTTGAACTGCCTGCTGTTCCTCTCATCATGCGCCGTAAAAAACACATCCCCTATCAATTTAAGCATTCATAACAATTATAACATAGAAAGAATATCCTGCAGAAAAAGTAAGAGGGGACATGTACCTGTCCCCTCGATATCTCAGGTGTTCTTTATGTTTTTTCCACGTACTTTCACAAATTCTTTTACTATTTCACAACGAAAAATCACTGTTATATCCCGGGAGCACACGCAGGTGCTCCCCTACATTTTGTAGCGTGGAGTTTTTCCCACAGGGAAAATACTCCAAGGCCATTGGTCTTTATGGCCACACACCGGTCCGCCCCTACATTTTGTTGCATGGCGTTTTTCCCGCACGGAAAACACTCCTAGGTCAGTGCCTTTTCTGACCCAGCCCCTACATTTTCTATTTCGCCTTCGCTTGATTCGCTACGGCTTTTGTCGCCTTTGCAATCTCGTCAGGATCTCCCAGATAATAGTGTTTAATCGGTTTCAAATCCTGGTCAAGCTCATAAACCAATGGTATACCTGTTGGAATATTTAACCCACTGATCTCATCATCGCTGATGTTGTCCAAATATTTCACAATGGCTCTCAAGCTGTTTCCATGAGCGGATACAATCACCTTTTTACCCGTTTTAATCATTGGAGCAATGGTCTCTTTCCAATAGGGTAAACACCTCTCTAAAGTATCTTTCAGACATTCCGTTTTTGGCAGTTGATCTTCCGTGAGATCGGCGTATTTTCTCTCATGACCCGGATAACGTTTGTCAGAAACATCCAATGCCGGTGGTGGCACATCGTAACTTCTTCTCCATTTATGAACCGTTTCCTGTCCCAATTTTTTAGAGGTCTCAGCCTTGTTCAGCCCCTGAAGGTCCCCATAATGTCTCTCGTTTAAACGCCAGTTTTTATAAACGGGAATCCACAGTTCATCCAATTCCTCAAGAGCAATATTCAGCGTCTTGATGGCCCGCTTCAATACAGATGTATAGGCCACGTCAAATTGATAACCTTCTTGTTTTAATATCTTACCCGCTTTGTGTGCTTCTTCTACACCCTTTTCAGACAGATCCACATCGGTCCATCCGGTGAAAAAATTCTCTTTGTTCCAAACACTTTCTCCGTGTCTTAAAAGGACTATTTTGTACATTGATACTCCTCCCTTATTCATTGATTTATTCTGTCGTTATAATCGTCATTTTTACATTCCGGCCTTCCGTTTCATCGGTTTCCAGATTCATTACCAATCTGTCACCGAGAATGGTTCTTCGATTATCAGGATCGAAAACGTAAACCTCATCGATTAAAATCAACATCTGATTTTCTTCATCATACTCAAAAGATTTACTCTCCGCTTTCAAATTTCCTTGGGTAATCAGAACTTTTTCGGATTCATTCACATTTCCTGAATAGGATCCGGTCGTTTGATCAATAAACAATTCATCACAACGTATATTGATCAGCTCGCCCTCATCTTTTTGTTCAATATTGGCAATTACCGAATTTGTCATAGTTCCTTGATTGGTATCTAAATCAAAGGTCATTGCTGTTGAAGTTGCCTGACCATTCTCAAATTCAACAAAAACGCCGTTTGTGGCTTCTATCGTCTCCTGCTCACCATCAATTTTTAACACATCGAATCTTTCCGAAACCAAGGTTATATCCTTTGTGACAATTTCAGAAGGTCCCCTGAATTCGTCTCTATCTTCAAAACTACTGAAATCTTCACTCTTCATCTGGAAAGTTTCACTTTCACCATCTTTTTCAGTGACCTTTGTCAAACGGATATTTTTCCCCGACAAACTGTCATCATCCAATCCCAGTTCAATTTCCCGTCCCCAAATTCTCTGGTCGTTATTCAAATCATCTATATAGGCATTTTCCCTCAACAACACCTTTTGCTCCTCAGATTCATAGGAAAAATACCTGGATTCTGCATATAGCGACCCTCTTGTAAGAGTAATTTTTTCGTTTTCTAAAGCCTCTCCGTTGTAAACCTTGTTCTTACTGTCTATTTCAAGAACATCACATTGAATGTTAACCGGAGTGGCCTCGTCACCGGGGATTATAACAGCGTCTACATCTCCCTTCAAGGTACCGGCCTCATCTTCTAAATCATAATCCAACTCGTCACTGGTAGCCCTTCCCGTTTCAAACTCCATATATGAGCGTTCCTTCGTCAGAACACGCTTTTCAGTCCCATCTTCTTTATAAACGGTAAAATCCGGGGAAGTCAAGACGAAATCGCCGCGGCGAATGGTAGAAGGCTTGTAAAACTCTGTTCGATCGTCAAACATCTTGAAATCATCCGATTCGATTTCCAACGCTTGATCATCCTCTGAACCTTTGTTTTTTATGGAAACGCCTTTTCCTTCGATAGAATCATCTGCCATAGTTAGGCGGATTAAATCACCGGTGATCTCTCTTTCATTATCCACATCGTCAACATAAACATCATTGTACAGAATCAAAATATCTTCCTGTTCAAAATACTCAAAGGAAGCACTCCTCGCCATCATATTTCCCTTGAGTAAATCAACACGCTCTTGTTCATCACTCATCTTTCCGGCAAACAAGCCGGTCTCGTTGTCAATATCCAAGATATCACAATTGATTTCAATGGTTTCAGTACTTCCTGAACTGGTGATAATCGCTTCAACATTTCCGGTCATGGTTCCCTTTTCATCGATCAAATCATAATCAAGGGTCAAAGAAGTGGCCTTTCCAGTATCAAACTCCCAATACACACCATCTTCGGCTATAATTTGCCTCTCCTGACCATCCTCACGGTATATGGTAAAAGTATCTCCCTTGAGAAAGAAATCTCCTTTCGTTATCTGGGAAGCTTTATAAAATTCGATCCGATCATCGAACATCTTGAATTGCTCCGATTCTATATAAAGGGTCTCTTCTTCGGCAAAAACCATCAATGTAAAAAAACAAAGGATAATAAAAAAAGAGCCGGTTAAAACATTTTTTTTATTCACAATCAACATCCTCCAACAATGGAAAATACATTTATTTCATGAACCTCATGATGTCAAAATAAGTGATATAAACCGCCAACGCCATAATAAAGAAAAAACCTGCAGCGTGTATATATCCTTCAATAACGGGGTTGATCTTTTTCCTGGACACCATTTCAATCAAATTAAAGACAATTCTCCCACCATCAAGGGCAGGAAGGGGTATGAGATTAATGATCCCCAGATTCAGCGTGATTAAAGCGAAAATCAATACAAGGGATTCAAATCCGGCTCTTGTTGCTTGGCCGATGATGTTCACAATTCCAACCGGTCCTGAAAATTCTGATATAGCTTGCTCCCCGGTAAAGATATTGCCAATGATCATACCCATTCGCCTTAAGAGATTATTGGACCATTGAAACCCCCATGAAATAGCCAAAAACGGGTTCATGGTCTGCTTGTTTTCAATAGGGGATTCGAAGAAACTATTGCCCAACGACTGAATAAACACCTCTGATGGCATTTCCAATGAAACGTTTTCTCCATTTCTTAATACTTGAACGGTAACTGTATTCAAGTTTTTCATCGTCTCCACGTCCAACACCGTTGAATCCCTTATACTCAAGTAATGATAGGGGATCTGTGAATCAACGGGGAAATCCATGAATCGTAATATCGTAAACAAATCATTTCCTTTTTGGATTGCTTTATCATTTATCGATAAAATTTCATCACCATTTTTAAATGGTGCTTCCGCGCTCTTCAACGTTTTAGAAAGAGTTTTGTACTCTATCCCAATCACTTTTCTTTCCTTTATCAATTGATAACCGGAAAGGACTCCTTTGATTTCTTCTCCGGATTCTGTAACCATAACAATCTCTTCTCCACTGTATTCGGAAAGATCAACCTCTTCCAGTGGCAGCTCGTTAACACTCTTGATCTGACTTAATGTTAGATTTTCCGGTATCGATTCTCCTTTGATGATAATTTCATACTGGCGTGGTAAAACTTCGGGATAAACGGTAATTTTCTCCTGCTTATCACCACGGGTAACGATTAGATCCACACTTTCGGAGTTTTTAATAGTTGTAGAGAGCTCATCGGTGTCAAACAGTATTCTGCCATTTAATTTGGAAATAATGTCATCATCTCTAAGACCGGCTTCTTGTGCAGGAGAAAAAGGATCAACCTGTGCGATTCCTACTTGAGGTATACCCCAGAATAGAGCTACAACAGACAGTAATAAATACCCAGCTAAAATAGAAAAAGCAGGCCCGGCTAACGCAATTAAAAATCTCTGCCAAGCCGTTTTGGAATAATAAAAGCCTCTTCTTTTCTCTTCACTTACCGATTCATCAATCTCCGTGGGATCTTCTCCATCCATTCTGACATAACCGCCCAATGGAAAAAGATTGATCTTAAAATCCATGCCTGACTCAGTTTTTTTTCTGTAAATTGCAGGTCCAAAACCAATACCAAAGGCTAAAATCCTAACCTTAAACAATCGGGCAAAAAGAAAATGCCCCAACTCATGAATCACAACGATGGCTGTAAAAATTAATGCAAAACTGATAATGGTCAAAATCACTTACTGATCACTTCTCTTCTCAGAATCATATGGAATATGTACATAAATATGCTCACCAACCGTTAAATACATATCGATTAAATCAGGATTAAATGCCTTTATAGATTCAGGAGTAATTCCAAGTTTTGTTGCAATAGAGTTAATCGTATCACCTTTTTGAATGGTATATGTGTATAAATAAGGTTGCGCCGTCACCTTCCATGAAGCTTCCATCTGTGGATTACCGGCGTTCAATGCCCAAAAAACATAGTAAAGTGGAGACAAATCCAGTTCTTTCATAAAGGGAAAGTTTTCCTTGAGGATTTCTTTAGGTCCAAAGATAAGAAGCTTTTGAGGTTTTGTAAACGTCTTGATAATCAACCGGTCTTGAGGAACTTTTGACAAGTCGATGAAGTACTTCACACCGTAAAGAGAATAATAATTTCCCTCTTCACTAACCTTAGTCTCAAAACCATCATAACTGATCAATGCCCCTGAACGCAATAATAATTTTCGAATATTTGAATTTTCCAGGTGAACAATCCCAAGGGTGTAATCCTTGAAAATAGTGATGGCCTCCTGTGTAGTCATTGTTGCCGGAAGAGGGGGGTTGTAATAAAACATCAAGTCTGCAGCAGCATCTTTTTTGGCCATCAAGCCAATTTGTGAATAAAATGGAATTTCCTGTAACTGTGTCATTTGTTGCGGATCAACCACATATTCTTTATTCAACCATTTTGCATATTGTTCTTTGGTTTCTTCAAAAACAGGATAAAGATTTGCAGGTCTATTTAAGTTCACCTCTGTTAAAAGTGGGCCAAATTCTATATCCACTCTATATACAGCCGTATTCCGTGGAATGACAAAAGTCTTACTGCGAATTTCCTGTGGAACAATCTTCAACTCTGGATTATCCATGATGATAATAATGGAATCAAGGGCGTACAGATCCACCTTTGTTTTCACATTCTCATACCAATCTGAAGGAATCTGTGTCACGTTGAAAACACCGATATCTATACCGGCAAAGGGAATTTTTATAAAAGAATCGAATCCACCTTGTACGGAATCACTGACAACAACGGGAATATGTCCTTTTAAATCCTTAATCAGTTCCCCATCCAGTTCATCTCGTGGTGGGGTTACACATTTTGTGTTCAATTCATCCAGTATCGTTCGTACCGGACTATCCAACTGAGTTTGAGAAAAAATATTCAAAGTCGTGGAATTCCCCAACCCACCGGTACAAACCAACAACGGATCGGATTTAATCCCGGTGGTTTCCATAAACTCCATAACAGCATTTGCTTTATCTAAAAAGTCTTCCTTTATATCCAATGTCATAATATAAAAAGCCAATGAAAAAGAAGAACAGGCAAAAACACTGATCAGCACTAAGATAATGATTGAACGCTTACTCACTTTGATCCCCCCATTTTCCTGTTTATTTGACTCTATTATAACACGCAAACAAAAGTTTAGACAAAATGTAGGGGAGCACCTATGTGTGCTCCCGCGATATACAGTGATTTTTCGAGAGTAAGAGGGGACTAGTACGTTGGCATCTCAGATTCTCTTTCAATCCCATCTCGAAAAATTACTTTTATAACACGGGCGGACACATCGGTCCGCCCCTACATATGAGCTCTTCCTTAAAAAGTAAGACAGGGCTCCCCCATAACTTCTCACAGCTTTCCTATATGATCATAAGCACTTAAATCCATAAACCCATGCCCGGACAAATTAAACACGATCGTCTTCGCCTCACCGGTTTCCTTACACTTTTTTGCCTCTCTAATCGTACTGGC
>CAZVPY010000041.1:0-11085 GCA_964629135.1 uncultured Thermotogaceae bacterium
GCTTTTGTGGGTGGACGTTGATATCCACTTCCGATTTTGGAATACCCATAAACAAAACCGCCAAGGGATATCGGCCTTTTCCCAGTATGGGGGTAAAAAAATCTCGTACTGCTGCGTAAACGATGGGGTCTTTGACAAATCGGTCGTTAACAAATGCCGTTATACCTGTCATATTGGGTCTGCTGTGCTGGGGTGAACTGACGGCACCTTGTACACTAAAATGGCCTTGATGATGGTCTACTTTTAAAAGATCTGTGGGATCATCGACCTTGAGAACTCTTTGAATCCGGTTTTTCAATGCTTCTTGTGCGCACTGAAAGACAACACTTCCGTCTCTGATAAATTCAAAGGCCACATCAGGTCGCGCCAACAGAAATTTCTCCAGAACCTCCATCACGTATCTTGACTCCGAAGAAGAGGTCTTTAAAAATTTCCTTCTGGCAGGTACGTTATAAAAGAGGTTTCTTACCTCCATGGTCGTTCCCGTGTTCATAGGCAACCTTTTCTCTTCCACCAATTGGCCGCCTCTGAAATGTAAAGATGTTCCCACATCTTCACCGCTTGTCTTGGATGAAATGTAAAACTCGGAAACCGATGCGATGGAGGAAAGGGCCTCACCCCTGAAACCAAAGGTGTCCAAGTCCAAAATGTCATCCCATTGTTGGATTTTGCTTGTGGCATGAGGATGAACCGCTAAACCGATTTCGCTTGCCGGTATGCCTGAACCATCGTCAGAAACTTTAATGGCATCCTTGCCCCCGTTTTTGATTTCAAGTTTAACGAAAGAAGCCTTGGAGTCAAGGGAATTTTCAACCAGTTCTTTGACCACCGAACCGGCTGAAGTCACTACTTCGCCCGCCGCTATTTTCATGTATATTTCCTGAGGCAGTTTCTTTATTGCCACCCAGAATTCACCTCTTCAAAGCAACTGAAAACGCCAGTATACCAACGGATACTGACAGATTCAGCGAATCCATTTCCCGCTTCATGGGAATTCTGACTGTCACATCGCATTTCTCCTTCACCAGCCGTCGAATCCCCTTACCTTCGTTACCAAATACCAAAACCGTCTTTTTATCCCATTCCACCTGATGGTAATCCTGTCCATCCATATCCGCAGAATAAACCCAAAAACCGGCAGATTTCACGTTATCCAGAAAACGTGCCACGTTTACCGTTTGGATGACGGGCATGTGAAAGACCAACCCGGTGGATACTTTAATCACCGTGGGGTTGACTTGAACGGAATTATCCTTTGTGATCACAACGGCATCAGCACCCGCACCGTATGCCGTTCGAATGATCGCGCCAAAATTCTGAGGATCGTTAATTTGATCCAACACGATGAGAAATCCCTCAGGTTGTTCAGCCTTTTGTGTGATATATTTGTCTTCAGGCAAGTAGGCATATTCACCGATATCTGCAAACACACCTTGATGATTAACCCTTTCCCCAAGTAGCTGATCAAGGGTCTTTGAAGGAACCAATGAAAAATGTAAACCCTTTGCCTTTAACTCGGCTTTCAGGCTTTCAATGGACCCCCCGGCATCTAATGACATTTCTTCCGAAAACTTTCAAGATACTCCCCCCCAAATGCTATTTCTATTATAACACTTAGTGGTTGAGAGATTTAAATGAATGAATTTTGTGTATAATATACCGAAAAAGGAGATGATTCGGATGCAGAATTTTAATGTGGATATTCATTATGATTTGATGATGTTTGTTGAGGAGCAAAGAAGAAAGGGAAGGAAAAATGTGATCAAGGAGGATCATATTCCGGGATTTCGGGAAGGGAATTTTCGGTTGATTGTCTCTTCTCTTTATATAGATGATATCTTTTTGCCGGAGATGGCTTTGAGAAAATGCCTGGATCAGATTAGTTGCTTGTATCAGGAGATTAAGGAAGGTAGCAACGAGTTAAAACTGTGTAAAACATTTGACGATATTGAATCGTTAAAAGAGACGGATCAAATTGGTATCATGCTGGCCTTTGAGGGTGTCGAACCCCTTTACAACGATCTGGATTTGTTGGATATATTCTACGAACTGGGTGTCCGAATCGTGGGGATCAACTGGTCCAGAAGAAACTACGCTGCAGACGGGAGTTTTTTCGCCGCGAGAAGAGAGGGTAAAAAAGGTGGTCTCACCCCCTTCGGGGTGGAACTGGTTGAAAAAGCACAGGAACTTGGGATGATCGTTGATGTGAGTCATCTCAACGATGAGGGATTTGACGATGTGGTTCATTTTACAAAGGGACCGTTTATTGCCACCCACTCCAATTCAAGAACATTAGTGCCAAGCATGCGTAATCTGACGGACGATCAAATCCGAACCATCGGGTCAAGAGGTGGTTTAATCGGCATTAACTCCGCCAATAAGTTTGTCAGTACAGATGATGAGACTTCCAATATTGCCGCCTATGTGGATCAGATTTTGAAGATAAGGGATTTAATCGGCATTGAACACGTGGCTCTAGGCTTTGACTTCTGTGATTTTAACATGAGTGATGATTTCAAAAAGCAGATGACGGTAAAGGGAAGGGCCTTTTTTAACGTGGTTCGTGGGCATGGGGATGTAAAGAATGTTGAGAAAGAACTGCTTAGTCGTGGAATCAGTGATGAAGAGATTGAAAAGGTCTTTTCCGGGAATTTTATTAACCTTATGAAGAACTATTTGTGAGCTGCAAAAAAAACCGCAGCCTTTAAGGGCTGCGGGATAATGTCCGGTGTTAACCGGTTTTATATTAAGGCTTCTTCGGTGCTGGGGTCAAAGAGTCTCATCTTTTTCAGGTCAAAGACAAGATCCATTTCCAGGCCTGCTTCTGCGCCTGTTTCAGGCAATACGCTGGCCACGAATTTGCTGTCTCCAACAGGGGCATGAATGAGTGTTTCGCTACCCAGAGGCTCAGTTACTTCAACTTTTACCTTAACAACGTTTTCTCCTTCGATAGCGTTCTTGGAGAAGACTTTATCGTAAATATTTTCAGGTCTGATACCGAATATGATATCTTTATCCACAAATGGATCCACACTTTCAACATAGTCTTTTGGTACGATAACTCTGAAAGCGCCTGTTTTTTCCTCTACCCAATGTCCCTTTTGGTCTTTGATGATCTTACAATCGGCAAAGTTCATAGGCGGTGTTCCGATAAATCCGGCAACAAAAATGTTTTTGGGATTATTGTAAATCGTATACGGATCGCCAACCTGTTGGATTAAACCGTCCCTCATGATAACGATTTTGTCGGCCATGGTCATGGCTTCAATCTGGTCATGGGTAACGTATACAATGGTGGCATCCAATCTGTGATGGAGTTTCTTCAACTCACTTCTCATCTGTACCCTGAGTTTTGCGTCAAGGTTAGAGAGTGGTTCGTCAAACAAGAAAACTTTCGGGTCTCGAACGATGGCTCGTCCAAGGGCAACCCTCTGTCTTTGTCCACCGGAAAGCTGTTTGGGTTTTCTGTCCAGCAACGGTTCAATGCTTAGGATTCCTGCTGCACGTTTTACCCTTTCTTCGATGTCAGCCTTAGGGAATTTTCTCAATTTAAGTCCAAATGCCATGTTGTCGTATACCGTCATATGAGGATAAAGGGCGTAATTCTGGAAAACCATGGCAATGTCCCTGTCTTTGGGTTCCACATCGTTAACCACTCTATCGTCTATCTTTATCGTGCCCTTTGTGATCTCTTCCAATCCGGCAATCATTCTTAAAGTCGTCGTTTTTCCACAACCTGATGGACCGACCAGAACAACAAATTCCTTGTCTTCAATGGTAAAATCATGATCTTTTACCGCTTCCACATTTCCGTCAAATATCTTCCATACATGTTCTAAAAGTACTTGTGCCACTATCTACACCTCCTGATTATTGTCCTCTGAATCTTCGATAAAAAAGTCAAGATTCAATTCCTTTATCAGTTTCACATCTTCATCATCGCTCATTTCCAATAAATACAAATCCTTCACCTTGGCGAGAAAATCCATCAGTCTCATATACCTGGAATAGTCCATTACTACTGAAACTGGTTTACCGTTTTTTGTCACAATGATTTCTCGGTTAGCGCTTTCGTTAATCACTGTGGAGAATTTCTTCTTCGCATCGGCAAGACTGTAGAAATCAATTTCAGAAAACCTTCTCAAACCTCTCACCTCTTGACCATAATTATAGTCATATTTTTCAAAAAAATCAACCCCTGGAAGTTACGGTTTTGTAAAAAAACAGGTCACCCTACCCCTGTTTCAAAGGATCACATAAAACAAAACCGTGATAAAATGGGAAATGCTGCCACCCAGGACGAACAAGTGCCAGATGCCGTGATGAAATGGGATCTTTCGGATGATGTAAAAGGGGGTTCCCAGGGTGTATAAGACGCCTCCCAGAACCAGCCAAAAGAGTCCGGCGGAGGGTAAGGATTGAGTCAAGGGGGCCATGGCGAAGACGATGAGCCAGCCCATGAATATATAGATGAGTGTTGAGAAGATGACGAATTTGTTCACAAAGAAGATCTTGTAAATGATACCAACAAGCGTCAATCCCCAGACAATACCGAAGATGGTCCATCCGATGGGTCCTCTTAAACTGACGAGGGTAAAAGGGGTGTAAGTCCCGGCGATGAGAATGAAAATAGCCGAATGATCCATGATTTCAAACACATCTTTAACCTTTCCTTTTGGAAAGGCATGATACAACGTTGAAGCCGTAAAAAGTGCCACCAGACTGACTCCGTAAATCACTCCGCTGACGATTTTCCACGCATCTCCCGTTTTTCCTGCAAATACCGAGATTAAGACCAGTGCGGTGATGGCAAACAACGCCCCTGATCCGTGGGATATGCTGTTGAACAGTTCTTCTTTTTTGTTGAAATGTTGCATATTATCCATCATTTCACCTCTTAGGAAAGTTCGAATGAGTATAACAAAAATTCCTTAAAAGTTCAATCATGATTGTTTTCCTATTCTTTTTGGTAGTGTATAATTAGAAGGGTAAAAAGAAAAAAGGAGAACTTCGGAAAACGGATGGTAGTTAACAAAAGTTCTTTGGAGGGATTGAATGAACGAAAAGAGCATCAGAAAAGTATATAAAAGGTCTACAATCATTACATTCATTTTGATTGCCGTTGTTGGTATGCTTTTGGGGATCTATTTTAATGAACACAGGCAGAATGATAAGATCAACAACTGTGCCAGCGCTTCGGTTCGTTTGGTCAACAACATGGTCAGTTCTTTGAATCGAATTAATGTGATGTCTTTGGATTCAACGGAGGAAACTTTTGCTCAATTTTCACAAAAAGTTGCCGTTGGCGAGGAATTAGCTTATTTTCAAGATAAGGTAGATGCCTTTCTCAATGAAACGGTAATTCTTGGGTTTGACTATGCTTCAAAACAAATTTCCGACTTCCCGGAATTGGTTTTTACAAATAAAGAAAGCGCTCCTTATGTGAGTGTTTTGGGTGATATGGCCCGTGAAATTAACGGATATAAGGATCAGAAGAACGAAGAGTTAAAAACCATATCGAATATCATTACGATCATCTCTTTTATCATGTTAGTGTTTATTCTCATTGTGTTGATCGTTTCTTACGCCTTTCAAAATAGGTATTTTATTACAGTGGACAATACCATTGAAGAGATGAAATCCATTGTAAATGGCGAGGGGGTTATCCCGGTTAAACGGGACAGTTTTATGGAAACCTCCCTGATGTATTCCAAGGTTAAGGAGATCGAGAAAAAAATCCAGTTCCAAAATGAATTGCTTAAATACGATTCCTTCGGGATGCTTGAAACCATTCTGCCTCAAATGTATCCGCTGTTAAAGAGTCAAATGGATATCCAAAGATTGGCGGTTGCTTTTGCTGATAATAATGGTAACATTATCGCTGAAACCTTGAAAACAGAAAAATCAAGAATAATTTTAAATGCTGGGTTTAAAGCTCCTTTGGAAAAAACAAGTTTAACCCATTTGAGAACTGAAAACGATGTGAGAATTATTGATGATCTAGAAGATTATTACAAAAATGTCCACAGCAACAATAGCACTCGAATGATCCTAGAAGAGGGTTTTCAATCCAGTATTACCGTTCCCATGTATACACAATCGGGATTGTTGGGTTTTATTTTTGCAAATAATGAAAAGAAAAATGCATTTGAAAAAAAAGACGAGGAAACCATAAAGCAATTTGCCAAAACCTTGAAAAGTGAGATATACAATGCCTATCTTATGCAGGAGCTTGTTGCTAAGACCTCGGAGGCTTTTGCGGATTTGGTTGAAAAAAAGGATTTTGAAACTGGGAACCATCTTTCCAGAGTTGCGAATTACTCCCGGTTGATGGCGCAAAAGCTTCAAGATATCAACCCAAAGATCACGCCAAAACTCATCCGAGAAATCTTTTGGTTTTCCCCACTCCATGATATTGGAAAAGTGGGAATTCCTGATAAAATCCTTTTGAAGCCCGGAAAACTTACACCTGAGGAATTTGATTTTATGAAAAAACATGTTGATATTGGTGCGCAAGTCATCTTCAAAATGAATAAAACACTTATTGAAAGTACAAGCATTCATTTTTTGGATACTTGCATTAAAATCATTGGCGAACATCATGAAAAATGGGATGGTTCAGGTTATCCAAAAGGGTTAAAAGGGGAGGAAATATCTATACCCGGCCGAATTGTCGCCATCGCTGATGTATTTGATGCCCTGATCAGTGAAAGGGTTTACAAACCAGCTTTTTCACCGGATAAAGCCTTCGGGATTATCGCAGAAGGAAGGGGAAAGCATTTTTGTCCTTCTTTAACGGATATTTTCTTAGACAGTAAGGATGAAATCATTAGGATTATGAAAAGTTACCAGGATTGAATCGGAGAATTTATACAGGCCTTTATATTGTTTTAATCTTTTAAAAGTGGTATAATAAAAGTGATTGTATCAGTAAAATGAAAAGTAAATCTCAAGGAGGTGTTTCTATGAAAAAAATAGTTGCTTTAAGCGGTATTGTTGCATTTTTAGCAGTGGTACTTGTGTTTTCAGCGTGTGCAGCGGTGACTGCTTGGTGGTCAGGTCCATGGATTTGGGGTGCTGCAATGTTGCTTTCAGAAGGACAGGAAGGACAGTTGGCTGCATTTGAAGAAGAAGGTACTATCCGATTAAGCGGATCCATTCAGAATCCAAGTGGTGTGTTTATTGACGAAAATGATAACGAGCTCGTCATGTCTGAAATAAACTTGGGTGAAAATGGTTTAATCACTTTTGTTGTAAACGGAGAAGAGAAAGAGGGTATGTTTGATCGCGTAAATGGCAGAATTATTGAACAATAATTTCCCGGAGGTGTAAAAAATGAAAAAGACTCTAATTATACTTGCATTATTCTCACTCTTAGCAACATTGAGTATGGCTTACACCATAGGGATTTGTGCGCAGAACTGGACAGGGCATGTTTGCGGTGACAAAGTTCATGGTGTATATGTATCCAGTACTGTTGCCGGTTATGTGGCTCATGGCGTTCTTACAAAAGGTGATGTCATCACTGAAGCGGTTGTTTTCCCAGCCTATAAGTGCCTTGGGAAATGTTGTCCATTAGATGAATGTTCCAATTGTAATCCCTGTGATCCTTGCAACCCTTGTCAGCAGACTTATAATCCAGGCAGTTATTCTTTTACAGCGTGTTGTTCACTGGAATCACAATTATCACAATTTCGCTGTATCGATTACTGTTATAAGAAAACCTGGAATAAGTTTTCTCTTGCCAATGCATTAGATTGCTTACAACCCGGACAAACGGTGGTAATGAGGATTTACAGATCAACAACTTGTCAATGGTATATGGGAGTTCTCACTTGGAATGGAAACACGTCTAATTTGTCACTTTATCCGTGTCAAACACAATGTGCTCCATGCAATCCTTGTCAACCATGCAACCCTTGTCAACCTGAGTATAATCCCTGCCAGCAGGGTGGACCTTGTATCACAGCCGTTCAAGTTCAGGTTCAAAGCTCATGTTATCCACAGCCATACACGATAGAAATAGTTATTAAGTAAAAACATTTCAATTTTATAACATAAAAAAAGACGGGTCCAAAAAAAGGATTCCGTCTTTTTTTATTATAGATTTATAGCTTATTTTTCATCCATGAAGGGGTATCGATAATCCTTAGGGGGTTCGAAATTTTCCTTTACACTTCTAACCGACATCCATCTTAATAAGTTCATAGCACTTCCGGCTTTATCATTGGTACCGGATGCCCTTGATCCTCCGAAGGGTTGTTGGCCAACCACGGCTCCAGTGGGTTTGTCGTTGATGTAGAAATTGCCGGCTGCGTGTTCGAGGACTTTTGATGCCTTGATGATGATTTCCCTGTCTTTTGCAAAAATAGCACCTGTCAGGGCATAGGGTGAGGTAGTGTCACACAACTCAAGGATTTCGTCAAAACGTCGATCCTGATAAACGTAAAGTGTCACAACGGGTCCAAATATTTCCTCTTTCATGGTCTTGAAGCGTGGATCGGTTGTCAAGATCACTGTGGGTTCAATGAAATAACCCTTTGAATCATCGTAATTGCCACCGTAAATGATCTTGGCGTCTTTGCTGAGTTTCGCATAATCGATATATTCCGTAATGGTTTTAAAAGCAGCCTTGTCGATGACGGCATTCATGAAATTGCTAAAATCCTCAGGGCTACCCATCTTCACTGTCTTAAGCTGTGACAACAGCTTTTCGTTAATGTGATCCCATAATGATTCCGGTATATAGACTCTGGAGAGGGCTGAACACTTCTGACCCTGATACTCAAAGGCGCCTCTGATGATGGCTGTGGTTACCTCATCCGCATCAGCGCTTTCATGAACAACGGCAAAGTCCTTTCCGCCGGTTTCCCCAACGATTCTGGGATAGGTTTTGTAATTCTTGATGTTTTCTCCCACTGTTTTCCACATATGCTGGAAGACATCTGTGGAACCGGTAAAGTGAATTCCCGCCAGGTTGGGATCGGCCAATACGATATCTCCGACTTCAGAACCCCGTCCGGGAATGAAGTTGATGACCCCTGCGGGCATACCGGCGGCCTCAAAAAGTTTCATAATGAAATAGGCTGTGTAAACAGCAGAAGATGCTGGTTTCCATATACTTGTGTTTCCAACGATAGCCGGAGCTGATGGCAGATTTCCCGCGATGGACGCAAAGTTAAACGGTGTGACTGCAAAGACGAACCCTTCAAGTGGTCTGTATTCACTTCTATTCCAGATGGCGTTTGAAGACTCCGGTTGTTCCTGGTAGAGTTGGGTTAAAAAGTAAGCGTTGAAATTGAAAAAGTCAATGAGTTCACAGGCGGCGTCAATTTCAGCCTGAAAGACTGTTTTACTTTGGCCCAACATGGCTGCTGCATTCAACGTGCTTCTCCAGGAACCCGAAAGCAGTTTTGCCGCCTTTTTAAATACGGAAACTCGGTCCACCCAGGAAAATTGAGACCATTCTTTTCTTGCTTTCATAGCTGCATCGATGGCCATTATTATTTCTTTTTCTCCTGCCTTGTGATATTCAGCCAACACGTGAGAATGATCATGTGGCATCACGCATTTACCTAAATTTCCCGTTCTAATTTCTTTTCCGCCAATAATCAAAGGGATGTCTATTTTCTTGGATTTCAGTTCATCGATCTTTGCCCTCAGTTCCTTCTTTTCAGGACTGCCCGGCCTGTATTCCAATACAGGTTCATTTTTGGGCCTTTCCAGAAAGAAAAATCCATTCATTTTTAAAACCTCCTAAAATATTTTTTGTCCTTACTTACTTATCATACGTTATCTTTGTTTGTTCTCCATCAAGCAGGGTTTGGGGTTTGGAAAAAAATCATAATCCCAATTGCGGGCGGACACACCGGTCCGCCCCTACCTACAAATCCTCATTTTAAACCACTGACGGCTCGGCAATACTTTCGTTACGTGCAAATCTTCCCAGATCTAATGTCACATCGTATGATGGGGTTTCTCCGGTAATCAGTTCGGACAGATACACGCCGATGGAGGGTCCCAGCATGAAGCCGTGTCCGGAAAAGCCTACGGCCATGTAATATCCGGGCAGTTGTTCGGATTCGCAGATAATGGGTTGTCTGTCCGGTGATATGTTGTATGAGCCCGCCCATTGGCGGACCACTCGAACTTTTTTTATGGCAGGGAGCAAATAGGTGACTTTTTGAGCCATGGCCTCCAGAAATTGCCAGGTGCTGTTCACGTTGTGTCCGGGTTTCTCGTTTTTCGGGCCGTGCCCCATGACAAAACTGCCGTTAGGGGTTTGCTGGCAGTAGATGTTGAATGAGAAGGACATGACCATGGGGTCCAGCATGGGCGGTACCTTCTCACTGACCAAGATTTCATGTCTTTCGGAGAAAACGGGCAGTTCCAAGCCGGCCATCTCTCCTATTTCGTAAGCCCAACCTCCCGCTGCGTTGAGAACACGACTTGTTTCTATGAAGCCTTTATCGGTTTGCACGCCTTTGATCTTTCCGTTTTCCGTTTTGATGCCCCTTGCCTGCGTGAAGGTACAGATTTCCACCCCTCTTTTTTCTGCAGCCTTGGCATAAGCCTCGGTGGTTAAGAAAGGGTTGGCGTGGCCGTCAGTGGGACAAAAAGCGGCGCTGTGAATCTTTTCGATGTTCAGCATTGGAACGATTTCCTTGGCTTGCTCAGGGGTTAATGCCCTTGATGGGATGTTCAGTGAATGCTGTACTTCCAGGTTTTTGGAAAACTGCTCTGTCTCTTTTTCGGAGAAGGACAACAGCAAATAGCCCCTTTGTTTCAACTCGATGTCCACTTTTTCTTCCAGATAATCAGAGATATTCTCAAGAATGGTCATACTTTCCTTTGCCAGCAAACAGTTTTGTCGTGTCCCCCATTGCTGACGGACCCCGGCACCACATCTTCCAGTGGCTCCTGAAGCCAGGAAACCCTTTTCCAGAACAACAATGTCTTTCATGCCCTTTTTGGCCAGGTTAAAGGCGACCGCGCATCCGATAATGCCTCCCCCTATGATGACGATGTCCGCTTTATTCTTCATCTCTACCACTCACAATCTCTTCAAAGGTTACCCCACCAAAT
>CAZVPY010000042.1:0-10875 GCA_964629135.1 uncultured Thermotogaceae bacterium
CATTAAGTGTGAAGTTATTTTGCCAATCTGGTATTCCCTATGCCCCAAAGCCTTTATTGGGACGATACCTCCGCTGGTATGAGTCAGAAAGAGTTCGTTGGCCTCAAATAATTCTTTTTCTTCAACCAATCTTTGTTCACAGGTGATTTTGATTTTTTGAGATAACTCGATAACAACCTCCCGGGTGATTCCTGATAGGATACCTGTTTCCATGCTTGGGGTAATGAGAACGCCCTCGTTGACTAAAAACACATTCGAGAAGGTTCCTTCCGCTACATAGCCTTCTCTGTTGAGCATGATGAAGTCGTATAAATGATTAGGCTTCTTGATTCTGGATAAAAAGACATCTAAAGCACCTGTTGTTTTGATAGCGGTTTTGTTGTGCATAAAAGCCTGTCTTCTTATTTCGGAAATATCCGTCAAAACGCCTGTTTGATATATATTGGGGTCTATCTTAGGAAAATCTTTTATTTGGATGATTAAATCTGGATTTGAGGTCAAATAAATGCGAATGTAGGCTTCATCTAACCGGTTTTTGGAAATTCCGGTTACAATGATTTGTTCCATTTCTTCCCAGGTTTTATTCAAAACCATTTTCATTGCATCTGCGGAATTGGCAAGCCTGTCATAATGTTTTTTAAAACGAAAGAGTTCTCCTTTATAGGTACGGATTGTTTCATATACAACACGAGCACTTGTAAAACCGGGGTTGTTAATTGAGATATTTGCTTTTTTTTCTTCCATCCAGTTTTCATTCATGTAGACAAACAATTTTTGAATTCACCTCATCGGGTTCTGAATTTTCAGGAATTTGAATGATCTTTGCTTTGACTTTATCCCCTTCGGTATAACTATTTGCTGAAAGCAAGATATTGTGTTTTAAATAATACTCATCATGTCCTGATATTTGATTATTTACAAATTGTTCTACTATAATCTCACGGTTTTTCGCCATATGACCTTTACGTACGTTATAGGAAAGACTTTTCGCAATATTATCCAATTGAGTAGAACGTTCTTTTTTTATTTTACCATCCACTTGTTGTTTAAACCTTGCTGCAGGTGTTCCTTTTTTCATGGAATAACGAAAAACATGGGTTTTCAAGGGGCGAATTCGTTCGATGAGTTGAACCGTCTCTTGGAAATCCTGTTGCGTTTCACCGGGAAACCCCACAATAATATCGCAGGAAATGGAATACAGAGGATCTATAGCTCTGAGCTTCTCAACCGCATGAATGACGGTATTGGCTTGATATTTTCTGTTCATTCTTTTTAAAACTCGATTTGAACCGCTTTGTATCGAGAGATGAAGATGGGGACAAAATCTTTTAAGTTTTAACTGTTCACATAATTCATCTGTAACATCTTCGGGGTTTAAGGAGCTGAGTCTGATTCTGTAATCGGAATGAACTTCATCATCAATCTTTTTCAGCAAAGCGGGCAAATTTCGTCCTTCCCAACTATAATCTCCAAGGTTGATTCCGGTGAGAATAAATTCTTTGCAATTTGTTTGGCCAATTTCGTTGATCTCAGAAATAATTAATTCCGGACGTTTAGAGATGGAAACAGTTCCTCTTGCATGATAGATTTTACAGTAAGTACACGTATTGGTGCATCCTTCCTGAATCATGATATTTTGTCTGGTTTTTGAACCCGGGTTCATTAAAATAGACGTGAGCTGATCGTGTCGGAGCCAGTAGGCTTTGTCAAACGTTGGAAAATGTTGCCCGGCTTCGATTCTTTTAATAATATTGATGATGTCAGTTTTTTCACCGTTTCCAAAGTGATAGTCTGCTATTTTTTCCCCATCTGTATTCATGACCTGTACACTACAACCCATGGCGATAGTGGTAGAATTCGGCGCTATTTTCTTTGCTCTTCTGATTTGTTGTCTTGATTTTCGATCTGCTTCATTGGTAACCGTACAGGTGTTGATAATCACAAAATCAGTATCAGGAGAAACGGGTTGTACGAGATAGCCTTCGTTTAAAAGTTTCTGGGTCATAAAGTCAGTCTCATACTGATTGACTTTACAACCCAGAGTAATAAAACTGCATGTCTTTTTTTTTCTCAATTTTTATTTAATTCTCCCATTTTTCATTCGTTTTCTTCTTCTAATTCTTTTAAGACTCCTAAAAGTATTCTCGACCGGTTTACAAGTCCCGTAAGCCTTTCCTCTTCATCTACAACACACAAGGAGAAAAATTTGTGCCTAATCAACAAATCCGATGCATGGAGTAACGTATCGCTTTCTTTGACAGAAATAACCGATTTGGCCATGTATTTGCTGATTGGTTCATCTTTAATTAAATACAGCTTTTTTTTCAACTGATTCGTATCCGGTATGAATGATGCGGATTGCAGCATACCAAAATATGAGGGAATAACGGCATTTACAACGTCATTTTCACTGATATACCCTAAAATACGCATTTCATCATCAACGACCGGCATACCTGTTCTGAGGTGATTGGCACATAGTCTGATAAACCGTTCCACCGTTTCATCTTCGAAAATAGCTGATATGTCTCTGATCATTATATCTCCGACTTTCATATCATCACCTCAATCCAGTTTTTCAATTTTGATATTCTCTAAATTTTTCTCGATATCTGAAAGAGAAGGCATTTCTTTCTTTAAATAAGATGTTTTTGCCAATGCAGCGGCCATACCATATTTTGCCCTTTCCAAAAGGGAATGGTCTGTCGTTAAATAATCATGAATCATAGCGGCAACATAGGCATCGCCTGTTCCCAATAAATGGGATTCATCCAGTTCTCCTTCTTTAACAGTCAGTATCCATGCACCTTCAGGCGTAAAAATTAAATCATGTTTGAATTTATAAGATATAACTACAAGTTCTGCTCCATAGCTTACAATTTCTTTTCCTGCTTCCATATATTCATTAAGGCTTTCCACTTCTTTACCCATGATCTTATTCGTACTTCTCATATCCGGTCTGACAACTTCCGGACAGCATTTTTTTACGGTGTTTGTCAATAACTGCCCTCGTGCTTCCAAATAAACTCTATTGCCACTCTCCTTAGCTTTTTCAGACAGCATAGAATAGGTATCAAGAGGTACACCAACTGGAACAGAACCTGAAATAACGGTTATCTTGGTCCTGGATACAACGGTATTGAACAATTTCATGAAATGTAACAGGTCTGGTTCTTGTACAACTGGTCCTGGAGCGTTTATTTCTGTTATGTAATGGTTGACTTCATCCAGAATGGAGATATTTTCCCTGCTTTCTCCATCGATGTGGATGAAATTTAGGGTAACATTTGGATATCTCTTCCTTAACTCCTCTGAGATGATTCGACCGGTGTAACCACCAAGAAAGCCCATAGCAATACTTGGCGTACTGTTTAACTCTGAGAGCATCATAGAAACGTTTATACCTTTTCCGCCGGGGTCACTGATCAGCTTTTCTCTTTCAAAGACCCGATGTAGTGTATTTAATTCGAAATGAGGTATGATGATTTCTCTATCTAATGCAGGATTCATTGTGATTGTTAATACATCCATCTTCCCCTCTCCTCTCTTATATGAACAGTAAAGGCTTACTTTTCAAGCGTTATTTCAACTTGGTCTCCAGCGACTAATACATCCATAAAAGCTGCCTTCTTTTCGTTAACTGTGATATTAAAACTCTTCAGACTATTGGAGTCGATATCCATCAGACCTAAAAGATCAATCACTTTTGGGATTTCTTCAGTTAATTCAATATCTACTATTGCCCCATTGTAAAGGACGCTATCAGTTTCAGCCTTTACACCATCGACCGTTATTTTATAAGATGAAATCGGGATTTCCATTTCCTTAGTATTGACTAAGACTTTACAATATTTTTGTTCTAATGATTGGGTTAACCGATCAACTGTAGGTGTTAATGATTTTTCCTTAATAGAAATTATATCACCAGATATAATTTGATCTGACAATTCCAAATTCCTGTTACCACGATATATTTCCAATTCTTTTACCTTTAAGGAATGTGCTTTTCCGTTTAATACGATATTGATAAATTCCTCTTTTTTCTTGGATAATTTTTTAAGTACATCCGCTACTGTGGCATAACTTAAAGTGATTATTTTATCTCCATCTTTTATCTGAACATCTGTCGAGCAAATTTCTCCGTTTACTGTGGCTTGTGGTAATAAGTCGAAAGTTTCACCATTGATTGTAACTGAAATAGGTTTGAGTACCTCTGATAAAAATGTCTCCGGGCTTTTTCCCACCTTACCGGGTATGAACTCTACAATATCTCCATGCTGAAGTCGTGCGTGGATGCCACTTTTTTCATTGTTAATGTTTATCTCGGCACTTTTTCCCGGTAACCCTTTCAGAATACGCATTTCTCCGTTGAAATCAAATGTAATAGCCGGTCCAGGTTTTCCAATGATCTCATCGACTTTGTACCCAAGTTGTAATAATGCTTGCATGACAGTATTCTTTGAATCCATCCCCATGAGATCCACCGGTTTCTCGTTAACCATAACTCTGACGAAAACACTGCCGGTATTCGTGTTTACACTGTTAGCGATACTAACCGGTGTAATATACTCACTGCCGATTAGTGATTTTGTTCGATCCTGAACATTTTGAAGATTTTCGATGCTTTTAAGAGCCACACGACTGTTGGGTAAATCGAATTTTTGAGCCAATAAATCTGTAAAGAAAGGAACACGAGCTCCACCACCAACGACCATTACTGCAACAGGAGGTTTTCCATTTAGGTTCAACGCTTCTTCAGCTATTTTTGAAGTAATCTCTTCAATGGTGGGCTTGATCACTTCGTAAAACTTTTCTTTTGTGATATTCAGAGGAGTATCGAGAATATCTTTCACTTCGATCTCTTCTTCCTTACCGTCACTTAATGTACGCTTGACTTTTTCGCCCGTATTAAAGTCGATCAGGAACTCTTCACAAAGCCGTTCGGTGATTTCATCTCCGGCCATGGGAACCATGCCATAAGCTATTACTGTTCCATCTCGTGATACTGCAATATCACTTGTCCCAGCTCCTACATCAACTAAAACGATGTTCAGTTTTCGTAGATCAGGAGGAACAACAAGATTCATAGCCGCTATAGGTTCCAATGTGATATGCTCAGGTGTTAATTCGCATAACTCTAGAACATTCATCATGGCGTTTACTATGTAAGCCGGTAAAAACGCGGATATGACTTTAACGGATATCTTTCTTCCCCTTTGTCCTTCAAGATTCTTAATCCATTCATCATCCAAAGAATAGTAAAGAACTGAATAGCCCACACAATACATTTCTTTCCCGTCTTTTTCAAGAGAATCAATGGATTTGTTAATGGCTTCCATTTCCAGAATTCTTACCGTATCCTTTGAAATAGCATGTTCATTTGAAACGTCCATCCAAGATTCCCCAATTGATGTTTTCAAGAACCTTCCCGCAAGTGCTACTGACGCTTTATCGATAGTTATGTCGTTCTTTTCTTTAAGAGTTTTGGTGATTTGTTGGACAATTTTTGTTACTTTGTTCACATCGTGAATGGCACCATCCAACATGGCTCTTTCTTCATGTTCTTTAACGAGTGTATCGTATATGGTTATCGTTGATTCATACTTTTCAGCTAAAACACCTATAACGGTTCTTGTTCCTATATCAAGCGCATATATCAAATCATAACACCTCTAAATCCAGATATTTTCCTGTTAATTATACATCATTCATTTGTCATTTGATAAAAAATTGATTAAATTCGAGGTCCATTCCTTTTCGAGAGAATTATACCATAGAGTTAATCGAACATTTCGCGGATGTCTTCTGCAGAAATGTGTTTTTCCGTTTCGGTCGTATCTTCCACAACATCATTTACGATGGCCATCTTTTTTTGCTGTAGTTCTAGTACTTTTTCTTCAATGGTTGAGGAACTAATCATACGGTAAACTATAACCGGCATGGTTTGACCGATTCGGTGTGTGCGGTCAATAGCCTGCATCTCGACAGCGGGATTCCACCAAGGATCCAATATGATGACGTAATTCGCTTCTGTGAGATTTAAACCCACTCCGCCAACTTTTAAAGTCATCAACAGGATTCTTTGATCTTCTTCTTCTTTGAATTTATTTAAAATCTGTTCTCTGTTTTTTGTTGAACCATCTATAATGAGACCATTCATTTCGCGGATATTCAGTTCCTTTCTAACAATTTCCAGCATGGTAGAAAATTGGGAGAAAACGATTGTTTTATGGCCTTCAGAAGTGATTTCTTCCAAGAGTTCTATCAGGGAGTCCAATTTACCGGAGCTGATTTTCTCATCCTTAATAAACATTTCAGGATGCGTGGCAATTTGTCTTAAACGAAGAATGTGTTTTAATATTTGAAATCGGTTTGTATTCCATTCTTCCTGCGTTTGGGTCATTTCTTTGACCTCGTTCTTGACTCGCATGTAGTAATTGATGTAGAGTTCTTCCTGGCGTTCTGTCATGTCTACATAGAAATTCTTGATGGTTTTAGGAGGCAAATCCTTTAATACTTCTTCTTTTTTCCTCCTGAGCATCAGTGGTTTGATCTTTTTTTGTAAGTTTTTGTAATGATGTTCATAATTACGCTTGTATTCTTTATTTGAGCCAAAGAAACCAGGGATAAGAAAATCAAACAGACTTTTCAAATCACTGATCGAATTTTCAATTGGAGTTCCCGTCAGAGCAATTTTATGCCGAGCAGTGAGTTTCTTCATCTCTTTAAAGGTTTTTGTCTGATTATTTTTTAGATTTTGGGCTTCATCAACGATACAATAATCAAATACTTCCTTATTAAAAAATACTGAGTCGTTTCTAAAGGTCCCATATGTTGTGATCCAGATATGACAATTCTTTTCTCGTATTTCCTTTCTTTCGTTTTTGGTACCGTGATAGATTTCGCTTTTTAAAAGGGGTGCAAACCTTTCGATCTCTTTTTTCCAGTTTTTAAGCAAAGATTTCGGACAAATGATGATACTGTTTAATTCAAAGTTTCTTTCAAAAAATGAGAGGAGCAGACAAATGGTTTGTACCGTTTTCCCCAACCCCATATCATCTGCCAAGACCCCGTTTAAGTGAAATTCTTCAAGAAATCTCAACCAGTTATAGCCATTGACTTGATATTCTCTCAATGTTCCTTTAAAACTCTTGGGGATCATATATTCCTTTATTCCGGAAAAATCTTCAGTCATTCGCAGGATATTGCTTACCTTTTCATCCAGTTCTGTGGAATCGTATTCGTCTATTTCCTGTAGGATATCGAATCGATGCCACCCTTCCTTGAGATTCTTTTTTAAATTTTTAATTTTACCGCTGAGTTTTTTCAACTTGTTCAATTCACGCTTGTCTAATCTGTAGTATTGTCCGTCTATCTCAATAAATTCATTGTTTTCCCTAACCGTTTGCAAAACTCTATCAAATGGCAACTCTTTTTCATCCGCAGTGACGTTAAAATTCATTTCAAACCAATCGATTCCTGATTTGACATCAACGTTGACGACTGTTTTGGGATGCTGTATCTTGGTGAGTTTTTTGTCACAATCAAGGATGACTGTATCGGAGTGCTGAATAAACAATTCATCGATGATCTTTAACACATCTTCAAGACTTAGTTCCCAAGAGTAAGCGTAGTTCTCTTCTTTTACCATGGATAGATTATTTCTCAAAACATCCATTTGTTCTTCTTCAAATTGATAATCTCTAATATACATATTACTGCTTTTGGCATCGACAATTTCGTTCTTTGGGTCTTCAGGCTTAATCCTTATTCCTGAGTAAGAGAACTCAAGTTTTAAGAGAAAAACATCTCCCATTCTTTCAATGATCCAAACAGCCTTTTTTTCAGCTTCTTGAACCTTAAGGGGGATATGAACATTTAGTTCCTTGTCAAAATTCACACCCATGGTGATTAAGGGAGCAATGACATCCTTTTTGATTACTTCATTTTGCATCTCCTCAGGACTGAATAAAACCGTTTCCAGATTAGATTTTCCATTATACAGGTGTCGAATTTGCGTGTGATTCAAAGGTGAAATCACTGGGAATATAGTATCGTTTACAAGAAGTCCCGTTTGATGGGATTCGCCGTATACGGGTAAATATTTCCCATAACTGTAATTCGAAGATTCGATGATCGTATCCCCATCGATGCTTATCTCTTCTTTTTTATTAATAAATGCTAATTTGATTTGATCGCTTTTTTTCTTTAGAGTCAAGGACAATTCCGGACCGAATTCAATTTTTCTTTTTTTGTGTTCCAGAAATATGTAAGGATAACCGGAGAAAACTTTTTTGAATTTATGAATATTTTTGATACTAAAGTGATCATGACTGTATTTGATAAAAGTTAAAAACTCGGAAAATCTGGGATCATAAAAACCGGTTAACTCGGTTAATGATAATTCACGCCGGCCTGTTTTTACAGGTGTCCCTTTAGCTCCAAGTCTTTGCTCGTAAACGATGACTTCTATTTCATTCGCTTTTTTATGTAATTCAAGCACCAATGTTTTGGCCTCATACTCATTGAGCATATCCAACAATTGAGTTGATTTTTTTGATTCTAATTCCTGTATAAAATTTTTAACACCACTTTTGGTTTTATACTCCTTGTGTTTTCTTTTTAGAAGGTTTAAACGATTAGTTGATCGGTACTCATCAATTATGTGTTCCTTATCTTCCAAAGCCTTTATTATAAGTGCGCCGATATGTTTACATATATTACCTCCACGAAAATGAGGACAGGTGCAATAAAAATCGCTGTTTTTGTTACTCAGTTCTATTTCAGTAAAATAGTCCTCGGTACCCCTTATGAGGGCTTGGATTTTTATTCTTCCCGTTTCAACATGCGTTGAATAGTTCAGTATTCGACCAATGTTGTAATAAATATTCGCCTTTTCTTTGATAGAAGTAGGTAATTTTTTAAAGACATCATATAATAGATCTGTTTTTTTCTCCAACCAATCTTTTTTTTCTTCTCTCTCAATATTTTTTTTGATGCGAATTCCTCCAATTATAAATTTACAACTATATATTTTAACATTTTTTTATGTTTTGAAAAAAATGCCTCAGTTTGTTATAATACCATATATTTAAAAAACATATATCTGGAGGTTTGTAATGAAAATTGGAATTCCCGTAGTAAACGAAAAAGGGCTTGATTCGACATTAAGTGAGCATTTTGGAAGAACACCGTTTTATATATTTGCTGAGGTTGAAAATAACATAATCGACAAATATGAATTGATAAGGAATCCCTTTGAACAACATGGACCAGGGCAAATTCCTGTATGGGTAAAAGAAAATGGTGTAGATACGATGATAGTAAAAGGAATTGGTTCCAGGGCGATTGGCTTTTTCTCAAATCTTGGAATAAAAGTTGTGAAAGCAACAGGAGATACCGCAAAAGTTTGCATAGAGGATTACTTGTCCGGTAAGATGGATGATACGGATCCAGGGTGTAATCACAATGATTCTCATGAACATCACCATCATGGTACAGATGAAAATTGCAAAAAGAAATACGGGGTTATTGCTTTGACATTAATAGATAAGTCGTTGGAGGCTTCCATTGATGAAAGATTTGCAAGAGGCAACTATATTTGCATCTTAAATGGAGAAAATGGGGCCATTGAATTTTTAGAAAACAATCCCAAAGAGGAACATGGAGTAGGACCCAAGATGATTGGCTTTTTATCGAATAAAGGTGTGAACACAATCATTGCAAAATCCCTTGGACAAAACGCAACCACTGCAGCAAACGAGATGGGTATGAAAACATATGAAGGTATTGATGGAACTGGAAATGAAAATCTTCAAAAATTATGGAACGGTGAACTTAAACCTTTGTAAAGAGCAGTTTCTTCAAATTAGAAAATGAGTATGTAAGGACGAGTAGACAGATTACAGGTTTGGTAATCATTTAAGAGAGAGGAAAAATAACCCTCTCTCTTTTTTTTTCGAAATAAGTCTCATTAAGTTTTCGTTATAGTGACATCTTGATTAATTTATAAGTTATCTTTGACAAATATAGGCTGGTATATTATAATAAAGCTGATGTATCATTTTTCGGAAAAGAGGAGGTAGTGATATGCCATTAACATTTGCCGGAAAAGGTAAGTTTAAAGTGAATCGCATCAACGGTGGGAATACCGTTAAGAATAGACTTGCAAAAATGGGTATTATTGAAGGCAGTACCATACAGGTATCGAATGCACATTACGGAGGCCCGGTGGTCATACAATTACAGGATGCGCAGTACGGAATAGGAATTGGTGTGGCATCAAAGATCGATGTAACACCTTTGGCTTGAATAAGGAGGTTAAGATGGTCGTTAGTGAGATGAAGGTTGGTACTTCTGGTAAGATAACAGCCATTAAAGCAACTTCTATGATAAAGAAAAGACTTTTAGCGATGGGTTTGACTCCCGGTACGGAATTTAAGATTGCAAAAGTTGCCCCTATGGGTGATCCCATTGAGTTAAGTGTCAGAGGATACCGTTTATCGTTAAGAAAAAGTGAAGCGTCCTGTCTAAAGGCTGACACAGTCGGGAATGATTAAATGCATAAGATAGCCCTGGGAGGAAATCCCAATAGCGGTAAGACTTCTGTTTTTAACGCATTGACAGGTTCACATCAGCATGTGGGAAATTGGCCTGGCGTAACGGTAGAAAGAAAGGAAGGAGAACTGAAGATTGATTCTGAAAGGTTTACCTTAATAGACCTTCCGGGGACATACAGCCTTTCCGCCAATTCTATAGATGAAAAAATCGCAAGAGATTTTATAATTGAAAAAAAACCTGAACTAACCGTGATTGTAATTGACCAAACGAATATTGAAAGAAATTTTTATTTGGTTTTGGAAATCATTGAAATGG
>CAZVPY010000043.1:0-229 GCA_964629135.1 uncultured Thermotogaceae bacterium
GTGTCCTGTACCAAAATCACAACAATCTTTAAAGGTTCCAGTGACAGTAATGGTTGCTCCCAGGAGATCATCAATTCCGCTTATCTTCACAATTGCTTGGGCATTTGCAACGCCTTTACCAAGCTGTGCAGGTGTATATTCCACTTCACCGGTGATGACTCTTGCGCCTGAACCAACAGTGAATTGTGTTTCACCCCACTGTAGATTCATCTGATTTGCCAGGCCGTCT
>CAZVPY010000043.1:316-10288 GCA_964629135.1 uncultured Thermotogaceae bacterium
ACAAATAGTAATACATCTACTTCAGGTGCTTGTAAATCAAGAGTGAAGTCAAGTTGATCATGAACAACATAATCTTCCATCAATTCACCTGTACACTTACTTCCAATAATTGTAAGTGAAGCACGCTTTGTGCATTCTTCATCCATATAGTATTCCAATAATTCAGTGGCAAACGGTGTGACTGTAACATGATCACCGTCTATTGTTCCTCTGCCAATTTCAACATAATCAGCATCTGTTGCCAGGGAAAGAATCCACTCATACTGATTAAAGAATCCCATAACTTCTTCATTTTCAAATCCGAGAATTACTCCATAATCAGCAAAGGTATCCGGATCGCCACAAACATAATCGCCATCTGATATATCATTCCCGGCAATATTGAGCGTTAATGTAGCATCGAATGTTGCTTCTTTGATAATGATTTCTTTTTCATCACTTCTGACTTCGTTTTGTTGCCCTTGTGCTCTTAAAATCCATTGACCCACGCCCGGTCTGATCTTATTGAGTTGGAATACAGCCTGGTTGTTTTCGTCAATAGGTTTCCATTCATTTGGTTCCGGCAACTCTTCTATCCAGTTACCACCATTTGCCTTTTTCCATATTTGAACTGCATCTATGTTATCGGGATCATAGGAAGTTACCGTTGCGATTGCCGTTTCACAATCATAAATTTCTGACGGATAAACTTCCAAAACCAATTTCTTGATTGTTGTAAACGTTCTGCTGGCTTCTTTGGTTCCGATTTCTACTCCAGAATCATTCTTCTGGATGGCCTTGACCTGCCATGCATATTCGGTGTTGAAATCAAGTCCGTTGACCGTATGGGTTTCTCCACCAGGTGTTGCTGTTGGAACTGCAGGCATTTCTTCTGATGTTTTCCAAAGGTACAATTCGTATTCAAGTGTATCCGTTGGAGAACTTGCGCCGGTTGGTGTTGCTGCCCATTGCATTTGAAGGTTGTTGACCATAAGGGCCACTGCTTCGTCTGCCGGCTCTTGTAATACAAGTTCCGGGATGCCTTCAAGTAATTCCTGAGTTGTAAATTCCCGTGTCACTTCCACTGTTCCGAGTTCTTTTCCGGAAGAGTGTTCCTGGATAACGGTTATGGACCAGCTATATTCTGTATCGTATTCCAGAGGTCCTGCCACCGTATAATTTTTATTGGCGGGATTTACTGTTGGATCAACAGGTTTAGCATCTTCAGATTTCCAGAGTCTCATCTCATAGGTTAATTCAGCTTCAGCAAATCCTTCGGTTGCTTCCCATGTAAAGTCAAGATCAAAGATTTCCTGGTCTTCTGCATCAGCTACGGGTAACAATAACGCCAAAAGAGGATTATCTATAAGTTCACCGGTTTCGGTATCATAGTATTTTCCCTCTTCGATATCAAAGACGAAACGTTCCATTTCATCAAAGGGCTCATCGTTTTCCGGCCAGTTTGTCATACTTCCGTTAAATTCGCTGTAGAAACCATGGTAATTGGCAAGAACAAACCACACTTCATCCTCTTCAGCCGCAAGGATCTTTGTGATCAGTGCCGTTTTTTCAGCAACGGTCATAGCGTTAATCATCTCTATACTGTAAAAGACTGTTTCACCGTTTTCAATGATGTAGAGACCGTTTCTGTAGTTTCCGTAATCTCTTGAAGCGCTCATGGCACTTAACGAAAATTCGCTTTCATTACTAGGACTTAGTTTCAGATATGCCTCAACCAGGACCTTTCCATCCCGGTCAAGTCCTTCAACCTTTAAAGTCGAAGCCATCTTATCTGTATAAAGTCCCTTGTTAAGAGTGGCTTTCCCATTCTCAGCAGCGACATCAGCCGGGAATACATCCCCGGCGTCTGAAGCTATTCTGAAAAGGGTTACTTTCTCTGAGTTGACTGAAATTTCCAATGAATATTCATTTAAATCGAATGGAAATATATCTTTTGTTATCAACTGTGTCTTTCCCTCAATCTTAACAGCGTTAACGCTTTCATCCAAGCCGGCTTGACAGCTTATCAGAAGTGTGATAGCCATTAGCGCTACTGCAAGGTACAGAAACAGTTTCCCACTTTTAAATTTCAGCATTTTTTTCACTACCCCCTTATCATAATTATGTTTTTATTCTTCACTGTAAATTAATATCCAACTCTGCAGCTGTATTGGTTTCAAGAGTACCTGCAGTAGTTGTATCATCTTCAAGATGCATCTTGAACTGAACATTCGTTGTATTTTCTCCCGGCGCAAATACAACCGGCACCGTTCCAAGGACATCGTCAGCAAGATTCCTGAAATTTAGGAATATTCCAATATCGGGAATAAAATCAGTAATCTGTGTGATTCCGTTGTAATTAACCTGTACATCCAGAATATAGGATGTGTACAAAGGGGTCACCGCTTCCTGCTGAAGACTGTTTACTTCCAGAGGTTGTGTCAGGTTTATAATTCTTTGTCCCTGCTTGACTCCCGCGGAATATCCTTCAACTATGCAGGTATCAGCGCCAAAATCAACGAGATAATCATTGATGGAGGCAGCGTTAGCCACCACCGGAATCGTTCTTGTAACACCGTTTCCGGTTAGTTTAAGCTCATCAATCAGTCCTGCGGGTTCTATGTTTGTAAAATCTATATGATACTGTACGGTATCCGTTGGAAAACTGTTTATTCCGTTGATTCTCTCCTCATAGTCAAAGTCGAACACCGTTTCATATGTAAATGTCCAGGTTACGGGTTCGGAGTAGTTATCTTCATCATCTTTGACTCTGACGGTGAATGTGTTGTTACCCGGTGCGTAACCAGCCCAATTATAAATCGTTGTCAACCCAATGTTCTGCCAAAATCCGTTGTTTTTTCTGATTTCGTAAGCAACGATAGTTGTTGTTTGCGAATGACCCTGCCAGGTAAAGGTTGAATCAGGATTATTGGTGATTTGCCCGTTATCGGGACCTGAGAGTTTTTCAACTCTCAGGTCTCTTCCAAACGTGGATGTTTCGCTTTGAAGAACTGTTCCATCGGCAAATTCTGCTAAAATAAACCAGGTATATGTCTTTCCAAGTTCCAAATTCAAGTTTATTTCAAGATTTTTTCCTGCATCATATTGTTTGTATTGGCCTTCATCATCTGACTTTATATAGAGTACGTATTTGTTCAAATAGACACCCGGATTATCCGCAGCGGTCCATCGGAATAAAACCTGTTTGTTCACATGTGCTGCGTTTTCCTCGGGGAGTACGGTTTTAGGCAATACTTTACCGCCACTTGTGGTCAGGTTATTTATCTTACCAAGACCCGCCCCTATTATGTTTTCTATGGTCACGGTGATATTTCCAAATGTTTCTGTAATCATTCTTGCACCGGATGGCATAAACGGATTCACGGAGAAGAGGAATTTGCTGCCCCTTCCGGGTTGTGTCAGTGGTCCGTCCCAACCAGTAACATCATCTATTTCAAGCAATACTCCGTTTACTTCAAATGAGAATGCATTGATGATATCCTGCTTCGTTTCCCAAAGTATGTCACTTTCCAGTTCGACCTCTATCTGCGTCGAATTTGGTGTGCTTGGCGAAGCTTGAACGGAAACGATAAATGTATCCGGATTCTGATAGAAGATCTGCAGTGATTCGTTTACAAACCTGTCCAGAGGACAATCGTTTGCTAACGATAAGAATTGAATCAATGCCGTATCCGCTGAATATGTTATGGCATCCGACGGATCGTACTGCAATTCAAACACTTCTGTTCCGAATGCATTTAATTCTATTTCAGAAATGAGTACCCCGGCTGTTGACATTGTGTAGTTGTATACCTCATATTTGTCCACATTATCATCATTCGCCGTGACTCTTACCTTCACCGGCTCACTTGGATTGTTGTGGTTGTCAAATCCGGCATAAACATACCTTTCTTCCTCTTTCACCAAGGCATTCAGGTTATTCTTCCCGCTTTGTGCAAGATACTTTTTGATGTCAAGGAAATTCTCAAGAGGCTCAATGGATAATTCTGCTTTTTGACCTGTGTAAAGTGCATCCACATATAAGTCTGCAGAAAGTTCTGATTCGTTGAGAGTTTCAGCCATCAACTGAACATATCGTGATGTCTGCCATGCGGGAGCCATAAAGTCGCTTGCCTTAAACAATGCACTAACCTGAGTATCCGGGCTTGCGATTGTCTTTGTAACTGTAATACCCGTCAGACTTTCATTGAAGATATTTCCAGTTGCTTTTTCCTTTAACATTAGAGATTTTATGTTTTCTCCCGTAGATGCTGAATCCGATGTTGCCCTTAGTGTTGTATCAGCACAACTGGAAGAAACTGGTGATATTTCGGGGTTATCAGGTGTCATGATGTCTTTTCTTCTGAGATAACTCTCCCATGTCCCTTCGTTCCCCAATTCGTCTCTTACAGAGAATTCCAGGAATTTTTTCGTGATATCATCGTTGTCTTCCCAAAGACCGTTCAAAAGGTCTATATTGTTCAGGAAAACAATTTCCGGAATTTCTACAGGATCTTTCTTCCAATTGGATCCATCATAACTTCCCCAGGACATATTCAGATAATAATCATGCCATGGAGCTGTTAATTCGAGATCTTCATATTCATTGACTTCCCTTGTCAGATATTTCAGAGAAGATACCGGTTTGTCCCAGGAGAATACATTTGGATGATCTCCGGGGAATCCGAGAAGTCTGCTGTTTGAAGGATCGCTTATGTTCTGATTCTGGAAAATATCATAATAGGAATCATTTGCTCTCAGGAATGCCTTGTGCCCGTTGAATGTTTCACAATCTTCGGCATCTTCTTCGGCATCACTGCAAAGGTCATATCTCCTGTCTGTTCTGAGGATTTTCACATCCTCAAGGAGTGAATGCTTATAACCTTTTTCGAATTCGATCATGAGTCCGCCTCTATCAACAAGCTGGAATCCTACCCATCTTTCTACTGTTGACGGACAGCAAACAAGGGATGTGGGTTCTACAAGCCTATTGACTTTGAGATGATCCATTTCGATATCCTCAATCATGAAGTCCATTTGAGGATCTCCCTCTTTTTCAAGCGTGTACATATCTATTTCCGGACCTTTTGTATCAACAAATATTGGCCACTGCCATTGTTCAAAGAATTGAGCATTTTTATCGTTAAAGGCTTTTACGATTATTGATCCATATGTTTCTATTTCTTCAAATCCCGGATAGGAACTTAAGTCAATTTCCCATGTCCAATAACCGCCCATGCCTTCTCCGTCTTCTACAGTTGTGGCACGGTTCTTTTCGATAACAATGTGGTCCAGTATATTAACATCATCAATCTGCGCAGCATATTCTCTCGCAGTCCATACCTTTTTATTGACTAATTCTATTTTTACTTTCTCTATGTCTTCATGGGTTTTGACCCTGAATGTTGTGGAGTTGATTCCACCAACAACCGGAACGGATTCAAATGAAGGGTCGTTGAAACTGACATAGTCGCCGTAATAATTTGTTTCCACGGCTCCATTCAAATTATCAGTAAGAACTGCACCATTTGAACTTAATCCGAACTTGTTGCCGACATCATGATCAGAAGCCTGTCGTTTGAATACCGGATATACGTCCATTGGCAGCATCTGTCTACTTTCACCTTCATCGAATTCAGCAACCTTTGTTTGCCCGTCTAATTGAAGGACGTTGTAAGAATGTGCATACCACTCATTCGGATAGCTGACAAGACAAGGTTCCTTAATGTCCAGTCTCTGAATATCCATACTGTGGCTTTCTACTATAACTCTAAGTAATATAGCCATCGGAGCATCTGCTTCACTCTCAGAGTTTTCGTAATAGATTTCCACATTTTCCAGGTTGGGATCTACTGTGAAATAGTTGTTTTGATTGAATTTAACATTCTGCTCGTATATTTCCGGGTTACCGGTTAATGGATCAATGTTCACTCTGTTATTTTCATAATCAAACAACCAACTGTCCTGTGCCCCTCTGTCACGTGCTATTATCCATACCCAGTATGTTCCCGGAACACTAGGCATGTTTATGTCTTTTTCTACTTCATCTGTCATTCTTGTGAAGTATTGTTCTTGTTTATCTACATTTATGATTCCTGTAGTCTTTGCATTTCTAACCTCTGACCAAGTGTAGTTTTCATAGACTTCGTATCTTCCATCTATGCTGAAGCTACCCGGCTGTACGGAGGAATAGATGTCCGTATAAAGCGCCTTTGAACTTATTGGATTAGGTTCATTTAACAGGATCTGGTTTAAGGTTTGTGTTGGTTTATCCTCTTTGTTTTTATTGGCATATGTCTGACCTGTATAGAATTCATCCAGTGACTTGTAAAGGAAATCATATCCCAAAGGTATATTGATATTGTCTCGCAACGGGTTCAAGATTGCGGGAAGATTTGATCTCCAGTTTGTTGAATCCTGGCTTGTGTTATCAGATGTGAATAACACCGTAAAGTCATACAATGCTATATTGTCTTTTGCTTCAACAGATAATGTCTGTCCTGCTTTAAGACTAATGGTGTCAACAAAGAACATAGGTGGTGCAATTCTATCGAATGCATCGTTTGTCTGTAAATCTTCTGGTCTTCTGTCGGCAAAGTATTTTTTAAAGTTATCCGGACCGTAGGTAAGCTTGATCTCAGGTGAGGTATTGTCCGCATAAATCGGGAATATCTTCTTGACAGAAGAACCCGTATCACGCTTTGCATTTTCGGCAGTAAACATAATGTTGTACTGTTTGTAACCGGTTGCCGTTTCCAATATGTATCTGTTTCCTGCGCCCAACGCTGCATCAGAAACGTAGATAACTTCATCCGGATTGTTCTGATCTACTACTACGATCTCAGGATACAGATGAACACTCATATGGGCAATATCGGTTATATATTCCGGTCTGTTCAAAGATTGAATCTGTCTGTCTGGAACACCAAAGAAATAGAGCATGTCATTTGAGACAAAATCATTATCCCAATTGACCCTTACTCCGGTCTCTGCATCGAATCTTTGCCATGTGTGCGAAGGAGGAGTGCCGTCATATTGATAGACAGGATCACTGATCGCATAGATGGTTTTGGGGTCGGGATCCGGTTCCAGGTCTCTGATTCTTATATCTTCGTAGGCATCAGGGTAATTCACGTATGTAACTTTTGCGTGATATCTAACCGCGAATCTCCATGAATCATCCGTTGGCCAGCCTAATCTTGATTGTGCGTCCATTGGTAGATGCTGATTCAAATTGTGAATGAGCTCTTCCAAATAGGAAGTTTCTTGATTGTTTAAAAATTCTATTCTTAAATCATCCAATGAGAGTAACATCTCATCTTTCAGATCAAGTTGTATGTGTACGGGTTTTCCTTCAATAAATTCTTCTATCGTTCCAAAATCCTGAAGTATAACCTGAGGCGTTGTTGCGTGATCAGCAGCAGAAATCTTCCATACATACCAGGGTTTAGTGGCTCCCTGTATGTAGAGTGCCAACCATTTCGCATTGTCTGCACTGAGGTTCGCGAATTCTATAGAAGTTTTGTAATGACCGCTTCCAAGATTTTCTATTTGATTGCTTTCCCCTCTTTTGAATTGGTCATCCTGGTTGAAGATATCCTCTGGTTCCGAGTAAATAAATACCTTTGCCATGTTTGTAGGTATTGACTGCCCGGGATAAACTTCAAACGTGAGTGTTGTTATACCAAACGGAAGTTCATAAACAGTTGGTGTTTCCGTTGGTATATCAGACGGATCGGCAGTTACTGCATAATTTCCAATGGTTTGAGCATTGTTTATATCCTTTCCTACATCAACGTGGAATTCATGCGTTATAAAACCTATCTCCGTTCTTCTTACAATTAATTCCTGGTTGTCCATTGAAGTGGTATTTCCTTCTTTGTCTCTGGCAAGGATAAAATACCTTAATGTCTTTTCAGTAAGATCTTCCATATCAACAGTAACATTACGGGTAGCCGACAACTGCGTGGTCCCGTTGACGCTTGTAAGTTCGATATGGAGAATGGTTTCCTCTTCATCCATAAGAGTGAATTCAAAAAGAACAAGGTCTCCATCATCATCCGTTGCACCTACAGTTACACTGAAAGCAGGCGGTACAGCATTGTTTACTCTAGGTGAGAATGATGGTTCTGTAATTACAGGTGCTTTTTCTTCCTGTCCTGTAACATTTAAGGATCCAGCAGGTGATACTTCAACTGGTTCCTGTGAGATATTATCTCTAATATCTGAAACCTTTATCTCTGCCTTGAAATTGTAAGTACCTCCAATGTCAAAATTTGTGCCGGCAAGCACAAACGATTTTGTTACTGAACCGGTTTTTACATTTTCCGGGAAAGCGATAGTCGCTGTATCCACCTCTGAAAAACCGTTTTCATTGGGTTTTTGCATTAATAAGGTAATCTGAGCGTTTTTCAGATTACTTCTTTTATCTTCAGCTGTCACCTGTACTTCCACCGTTAATGGATCACCTTGATCGATTGTGGTGGCCGATAATGTAGCCGTTTTAGCCGTTACATCCGGCGGTGTTTTGTCAGGTGTTATTTCCGGTATACATCCAACCATTGCAAATACTGCAATAATTACCGCTGTAAATAACAGCCATACTCTTTTTCTTGATTGCATCTTAATCCTGATTCCCCTCTTTTCGGGGTCTCAGGGCACCCCCTTTCAAATTTTTTTGAGTGTAATTACCCCATATAAATATCCTTGTATATTATAGCATCTAAAATTGCCTCATCAAAATATATTCGGATTTTGTTTTCGCGATTAGTTCTTTATATTATACCATTTTCTTGTATCTTTCTCCCAAAAATATCTAATTTAAAATTTCTTTTTTTTCTTTTTGTAAAATTTTTATGAAATTTCGAGCGATATGTTTTTTCGTAGGGGTACCTCTACAATTATAAAAAAATGCTATATCCATTTCTTCTTTTTAAACCAGAATACAACCAATATGGCAGCTACTAAAGACCACACGATGACGTAAACGTAAGCAAATACATCATTTTGGAAGGGAAGTCCAACATTCATGCCGTAAAAACCCGTTAATATAGTCGGAATTTGCATGATGATTGTTACAACGGTCAGGACCTTCATGACCACGTTCAGGTTGTTGGAGATGACCGAAGCAAAGGCATCCATCATACCGGACAGGATGTCACTGTATATATGGGCCATTTCCAAGGCCTGCTTGTTTTCGACGATGGTGTCTTCCAGCAGTTCCTTATCATCTTCGTAAATCTCCAGTATCGTCCCCCTAAGTATCCGTTCCATTACAATCTCGTTGGATCTGAGAGAAGTTGTGAAGTAAACAAGGCTTTTTTCCAGGTACATGAGGATTTCCAGTTCCCTGTTATGCGTTGTCTCTTGTAGTTTTTCTTCCGTGGAGTCGGAGATCTTGTTGATCTCTTTTAAGTAGCTCAGGAAAAGCAAGGCGTTTCTGTAGAATATTTGGAATATCATTCGGCTTCTTTTGTTTGGATCCAATTGCGACCGTTCGATCATAGTTTCAAGAAAGGGCACTCTGTAGCGGCAAACAAATAAAACGAAATTTGCACCGATGACGATTCCAAGAGGTATCGTCTTGTAGGTGATCTTGACATCCTCTTCGTCTTTATACGGAACTTTGATGATGATTTCTGTAGCGTGGTCATCAAAGTCTATCCTCGCCCTTTCATCAAGGTCAAGGGGGTCGGTGATGAAATCCGGTTCGAAGTTTAACAAACTCGAAAGCATCCGGGTTTCATCCTTTGTGGGATTCGTTACGGAGATCAAACCGTTTTCCGAAAATCCTGTTGTTTCCTTTAATCCCTTTTCATCGCTTTTAAAGAATTGAACCATTTCAATACCTCCTGTGGCGGAGTTTTGTGTTTTTGTGGGAGCCCCTACAATTGCTGAAGCTCGGGTTTTATTGTTTCTCGTAAAGTTGCCCCTACAATTGTTGAAGCTCATGTGTTGTCGGGGCGTAACGCTATGTATTGTTATGGTACTTCT